>DASUIO010000110.1:0-17267 GCA_036279755.1 Polaromonas sp.
GAAGCGTGAGGAAATACGCATCATTCATGGCTCTAGCCCAATATATATATGGGTGCAAGCAGCTATTAATTTAGCAGCATAAAGATGCTTCCACCATGAAATACCTCGCGGGCTATCCCGAAAACCTCAAGACGCAGGTGCAGCAGTTGCTGGTGCAAGGCCGGCTGGGCGAGATGCTGCTCACCAAATACCGCCATGCGCACGGTGTGCGAACCGACAAGGCTTTGTACGACTATGTGATGGCGCTGAAAAATGATTTTCTGCGCAACGCCGAGCCACTGTCCAAGGTGGCGTTTGACAGCAAGCTCCAGGTAATTACTCACGCGCTGGGAACGCACACCACCTTGTCGCGCGTGCAAGGCAGCAAACTCAAGAGCAAGCGCGAAATTCGGGTGGCCACGCTGTTCAAGGAAGTGCCGGCAGAGTTCCTGAAGATGATTGCGGTGCATGAGCTGGCCCACATCAAGGAAAAAGCGCACGACAAGGCGTTTTACCAGCTCTGCAACCACATGGAGCCGCACTACCATCAGTATGAGTTCGATCTGCGCGTGTATCTGACGCATATCGATGCAGCAGGCAAGCTGGCTTGGCCTGCCATTGATGCAGCGTAATTAAGGTGAAGCTAAAGCCCCTCACCCTCTGTGAGAGGCAGAAAGCTCAGGGAATCAAGCCCAGCGCATGCATGTAGGCGGGCTGCGCCGTCAGATCATCCCAGCCAAGCGCGGGCGTTTTCGGCAACAGCGCGAGCCGCCGCAACTCGCTGGCCTCAGAGGCCTCCCACTGGCCTTTGACGAGCGCCTCTGCCATGCCATCGAGCAGCGCATCGACCGGTTTTCCCTCGCCCACTGACTGGTTGCACAACAGCACCATGTCGCAACCGGCGTTGAGCGCGGCGACCGAGGCTTGCGTGTAGCTGACTTTCTTGCCGTCGATCAGGCGGGCACCTGCCATGCTCAGGTCGTCACTGAAAATCGCGCCGCCAAAGCCGAGCTGGCTGCGCAAAATGAAGTTGAGCCATTTGCTGGAAAAACCGGCAGGGCGGGCGTCCACCTTGGGGTAAATGACGTGCGCTGGCATCACGCTGGTGAGCGTGGTGTTGAGCCATTCATAGGGCGCAGCGTCATCGGCCAGGATCGCTTTCAGACTGCGCCGATCCATCGGGATGTCGGTGTGTGAATCGGCCTTGACGAAACCGTGGCCGGGAAAATGTTTGCCACAGTTGGACATGCCGCTTTGCAGCAGCCCGTGCATCAGGCTTTTGGCCAGCAGCGTGACCACGCGCGGGTCGCGGCCAAAGGCACGGTCGCCAATGACACCGCTTTCGCCATAGTCCAGATCCAGCACCGGCGTGAAGCTGAAGTCCACGCCACAGGCGCGCAACTCGGTGCCCAGCACGTAGCCGCAAGCGGTGGCCGCGTTGGTGGCCGCGAGCTGGTTCTTGATCCAGGCATCACCCAGCGCGCGCATGGGCGGCAGGTGAAAAAAACCATCGGTGCGAAAGCGCTGCACGCGGCCGCCTTCGTGATCGACGCAAATCAGCAGGTCCTGGCGCAGGCTTTTGATCTCGGCGCACAGCGCGCTGAGCTGCTGGCGGTCTTTCCAGTTGCGGCCAAACAAGGTGATGCCGCCGGTGAGCGGATGCTTGAGGCGGCGGCGGTCGGCCTGACTGAGCGACAGGCCCGGAATGTCGATGATCAGGGGCGCGTGTTCGAAAGTGTGGGACATCATGGTTTACCGGTTTCTAGGTTGAGGCCTGTTCAACCACCACAAAACTGGCGGCGTAGTTGGTTTCATCGGTCACGGTCACATGGGCGGTGAGATGGCGTGCCTCAAACCAGACCTTCAATGCGCCGTGCAACACAATTTCGGGCTTGCCGCTGACGGCATTGGCAATTTCGCAGTGGCGCCAGGTCATGGGCAGGCGCATCCCCAGGCCAACGGCTTTGCTGAAGGCCTCCTTGGCCGAAAAGCGCGTGGCGAGGTAGTTGACGCCCCGGTCCGGCCAGCGTTGCGAACGGCTTCGCCAGGTCGCCAGTTCACCGTTGCCAAGAATTCTCTGGGCAAAACGCTCGCCGTGGCGTTCGAGACTGGCGCGGATGCGGCGCACATCGCAAATATCAGTACCAATCCCGTAAATCATCAGGCGGCTGGACCCGGAACAAATGCTTCGTCGATGCAGCGCAGGTAGTCCTTCACCGCAGCGGCATAACCCAGCTCCAGTGCATCGGCAATCAGGGCGTGGCCGATCGACACTTCCAGCACACCGGGCACTGCCCGCAGGAAGTCGGTGAGGTTGTCGCGGTTCAGGTCGTGGCCAGCATTAACTCCTAAATTGATAGCTACTGCCGCCCGTCCTGCCTTGGCAAACTGGCTTAAAATCTCATTTTTTTGAGCACCTGCCCAGGCCCGGGCATAGGTCTCGGTATAGAACTCAACACGGTCGGCGCCAACCGCCTTGGCGGCGGCCATGGCTTCGGGGATGGGATCCATGAACAGACTCACGCGCACGCCACGGGCATGCGCCTGTTCGATCAGAGGTTGAAGGCGTTCGGCATCATCCGGAAAAGTCCAGCCATGGTCGCTGGTGAACTGGTCTTCGCTATCGGGCACAAAGGTGCACTGATGCAGCGGCAGGCCTCTGGCGGACAGGTTGTGCACGAAATCCATCAGGTTCTGGAAGGGATTACCTTCAATATTGAATTCGCGGTCTGGCCAATCCTTCATCAGCGCCGCGATTTCATACACATCATCGGGCCGAATATGCCGCTCGTCGGGCCGTGGATGCACCGTGATGCCCTGTGCGCCGGCCTGCAGACACAATTCGGCGGCACGCGTCACGTTCGGGATGTCGAGGTGCCGCGTGTTGCGTAGCAGCGCAACTTTGTTGACGTTGACGGACAAGGCGGTTTTATGCGCAGCCTGGTGGGTCACTTGGGGGACGGGCTGGTCGTGCAATCGGGAAAAGAGGGGCATGGTGGTGTTGAGATTAAAGGGCTTGCAGATCCATCATCATTTGCCGGGTTTTCAGAACCTTCACCCCGCAATGGTAGTGCAGCAAGGCGCTTAACTGGTTTTTAAGTTCACGGAGCCCGGGAATGCAGGCCTGCACCGTGTCGGAAAACAGAGCGTCATGGCCAAGCGCCTGCTGCAGCGCCTGCCACTGCTCGCCCGGCAGGCTGGCACGGTCGTCACCATGGGCCTGCCTGAGGCCAGCCTCCGCCACCAGCACGTAGCGGGTGTGGGCTTCCAGGGGTCTCAGCGTGGCCGTTTCGGCATCCAGCATGGGCAACAAGCCTATGTCGCGCAGCAAACGCAGCTCAAAAGCACGCAGCGCCAACTGCAGCGTGTCCATGCTCTGGCTGGCGAGCAGTTGCACCGTGGCCGAATAGGCGTCAAAAAGGACGGGGTGCGGATCCTCGCGGGCGAGCATGCGCATCAGCAGTTCATTGAGGTAATAGCCCGACAACAGGGCATCCCCGCTGGGCATGACATGACCGCCCTGCCATTCGGCACTTTTGAGGTTCCGGATTTCCGCATCCCCGCCGAAAGCAATGTGCAAGGGCTGCAAGGGCAGCAAAATCGGCCGTAGGCTGGAGCTGGGTTTCTTGGCGCCACGCGCAACCAGCGCTACCCGCCCGTACTGGCGGGTGAATACGTCCAGAATCAGGCTGGACTCGCTCCAGTCGTAACGGTGCAGCACATAGGCAGACTCGTTGCTGACGCGTTGGGTGGCCACGGCTCAGCCTTCAGGTCGCGCAGGAGTCACGGCAGAACAGGCGAGGAGCACAATTTTCCGCCGGGCCGCCCCAAGGGAAATTAGCCCCCTTGGGGGGCAGAAAGCTACACGCAGTGAGCGAACGTGGGGGCCACATCACTCATAGCCAAAGGTTTTTACCCGTGCCTCGTCATCGGCCCAGCCCGAGCGGACCTTGACCCAAATCTCCAGGAACACCTTGCCCCCCGTCAGCGCTTCGAGTTCGTGCCGGGCTTCGGTGCCGATGCGTTTGAGCTTCTCACCCTTCTCGCCAATGATCATGCCCTTGTGACCGTCGCGTTCAACGACGATGGTGGCGGCAATCTTGCGGAGATTGCCCTCCTCCTCGTACTGGTCAATCAATACGGTCGAGGTGTAAGGCAACTCGTCGCCCGTGAGACGAAACAGCTTCTCGCGAATGATCTCGGCGGCCATGAAGCGGTCGCTGCGGTCGGTCAATTCATCGGCGCCGTACATCCATGGTTGTAGCGGAAGATATTTTTCACAAATGCCGAACAGCCGCTCGACGTCCTTGGCGTTATTGGCCGACATGGGCACAAACTCGGCGAAGTTGTGGCGCTCCTGCATCTCCTTGAGCCAGGGCGCAATCTCGGCGCGGCGGTGGATCAGGTCAAACTTGTTGGCCAGTAAAATCGCCGGAATTTTCTCGGGCAGCAAAGACAGTACCTTGGCGTCAGCCTGGTTGAACTGGCCGGCCTCCACAACAAACACGATCAGGTCAACGTCGTTGACAGCGCCCACCACCGTACGGTTCAGCGAACGGTTCAAGGCATTGCTGTGCCGCGTCTGGAAACCTGGCGTGTCCACAAATACAAACTGCGTTGCATTGATGGTGCGCATGCCCGTGATACGGTGCCGCGTAGTCTGCGCCTTGCGCGACGTGATGCTGATCTTCTGGCCCACCAGTGCATTGAGCAAGGTGGATTTGCCCACATTGGGTTTGCCGACGATGGCAATCAAGCCACAACGCTGCTCGCCAACGGGCGGAATGTTGGCGGCAGGAAGGGCCTTGTCGGAGGGTACGGCTGCCCCGCGAGACAACAAAGCCTGGGTCAGCATGGCGCCGATCGCATCCTGGTCCGGCCCTTGCTCAATGGGCTTGGTCGATGGCGTTGCAGCCGTTTTTACCGGCTTCTTCGGTTCTTTTTTACCTGTACTCATAATCTCTTAAGGGGTTGGGCTACAGTGTTTGTAGCGCTAAGTCAGGAATCCAGTGTTTTGACAAACACCAGCATGGCCGCCGCGGCGGCCTGCTCACCGGCCCGGCGCGAGCCACCGATGCCGCGTTCCGCCCGGCCGTATTCGGTAATTTCGCATTCCACATCAAATGTCTGTTTGTGCGCAGCACCCATGGTGCCCACCACCCGGTAAATGGGGAGCTTCATTTTGCGCCCTTGCAACCACTCCTGCAATTCGGTTTTCGGGTCTCTGCCGATGGCCTGCATCTGGGGGTTGATCTCCACATCCTTGAACAGGCGGCGCACCAGCTGCTCGGCCTTGTCGAATCCTGCGTCCAGGTAAACCGCGCCTATCACCGCTTCCAGCGCATCAGCCAATATGGAAGGTCGCTTTTTCCCGCCAGACTTGGCTTCGCCTTCGCCCAGGCGCAACATATCGGGCAGGCCCAGCACCACCGCCAGCTTGTGCAGGGTGTCCTGCTTGACGAGGTTGGCGCGCACACGTGACAAGTCGCCCTCAGGTAACTCGCTGAGCTGCTCATACAGCAGCCCCGCCACCGCCAGATTCAGCACGGAATCGCCTAAAAATTCGATACGTTCGTTGTGGTCGGCCGAAAAACTGCGATGCGTTAGCGCCAGTGCAAGCAGTCTGGGATCGGAAAAATCATGCTGCAGGCGCTTTTGCAACGCCGACAGATTTGGACTTGAAGGGGTACTGGCTCGCACTTACTTGGATCGACCGTTGTACTTGAGCAGCAGGTACGCAGGGCCAGTCAGGTGAATTTCCCGGGTGTAGGCAAAAGCGACGACAGTTTTGTCGCCTTCCTTGCTCACTTCCAGGTCCTTCCCGGAAATTGACTTGATGTCATCAATCGCAGCCGCTTTGTCGAAAATGGACCTGACTTCTGCGACCGTGTTGCCCTCCGAGGCTTTGCTGGCCGCTTTGGTGATCTCCTGGAATTCAATGAGCGTTGGCAAAACCTCGGCAGTCAGGATACCGACGCACGCAACAAGGCCGCCGACAAACAGAAGGCCGATGAAAGAAATACCGCGTTGCTGATGCTTCATTTTTTCTCCCGCTCTGACTATAAAACCTGTGACTCCCGTGGACCAGGGACCTGGGCACCTGGTATGCCGGAATTAGTTGAACGGACCAATACGTTTCAGGTTACCGAAATTCATCCAGACAAAAAAGGCCTTGCCCACGATATTTTTCTCGGGGACAAAGCCCCAGTAGCGGGAATCCAGCGAATTATCGCGGTTGTCGCCCATCATGAAATAGTGCCCTTCCGGCACCTTGCAAACCACACCCTCGCTGCTGTAACGGCAATTTTGCCTGAATGAAAAATCCGCTGCACCTGCAATAAAAGCCGGTCGGTCGTCGTCATTGAGCACGCGGTGTTTCTTGTCACCAAGAAGCTCCTCGAACTGCTTGGCATAGCGCAGCGCATCCTCATCAAAAAAATCAGCCAAGGGCGTCTTGAGTATGGGCTTGCCATTGATGGTGAGCGTCTTGTTCAGATAGGCCACCTCGTCACCAGGCAGGCCCACGACACGCTTGATGTAGTCCAGGCTGGGCTTGGGCGGATAGCGGAACACCATCACATCGCCGCGCTGTGGGCTCTGGTTGTCGAACACCTTGGTGTTGATGACGGGCAGGCGAATACCGTAGTGGAATTTATTGACCAGGATCAGGTCGTTGACCAGCAAGGTCGGGATCATGGAACCCGAGGGAATTTTGAAAGGTTCAAACAGGAAGGAACGCAACAGGAAGACCGCCACGATCACCGGAAACAATCCGGCGGTCCAGTCTAGCCACCAAGGCTGCATGATGAGCCTGGATTTTGCTTCGCGGGTGTTGTCGTCGACCTGGTCAATACCCATTTTGGCCAGTTCAGCCTTGCGCTTCAAGGTACTCGTTTCAAGCATCGCGACGGCTTGGCGCCGCTGCGGCAGAAAGTAAAACCGCTCAGCCAGCCAGTAGATGCCGGTGACCACCGTTGCAAGAAACAGCAGCAGCGCAAAATTGCCTTCCACTACACCAAAATACCAGGCAGCGCCGTAGCCGACAAACGCCGCCAGCACCACTGCCGTGATTGAACTCATTGCATTGCGCATTATTCTTCTATCTGTAATAAGGCCAGGAATGCTTCTTGGGGCACTTCCACCGAACCGATTTGTTTCATGCGCTTTTTACCTGCTTTTTGTTTTTCAAGGAGCTTGCGTTTGCGTGAAATGTCGCCACCGTAGCACTTGGCGATCACGTTTTTTCGCATCGCCTTGATTGTCTCACGGGCAATAATGTTGCCCCCAATGGCCGCCTGGATCGCCACATCGAACTGCTGCCGTGAAATGAGTTCGCGCATTTTGGCCACCACGGCACGTCCGCGGTAGGCCGACTGGCTGCGGTGAACGATGATGGACAGCGCATCCACTTTCTCGCCATTGAGCAAGATGTCTACCTTCACCACATCGGACGCGCGGAATTCCTTGAACGCGTAGTCCATCGAGGCATAGCCGCGCGATACCGATTTAAGCTTGTCAAAGAAATCGAGCACGATCTCGCCCAGCGGCATCTCGTAGGTCAGCATGACCTGCTTGCCGTGGTAGGCCATGTTCAGCTGCACGCCGCGCTTGAGGTTGGCCAGCGTCATGACGGCGCCCACATAGTCTTGCGGCATATAGAGATGCACGGTCACGATGGGCTCGCGAATCTCGCTGACTTTTCCGGCATCCGGAATTTTCGAGGGGTTTTCAACCCGGATGAGTTCGCCATCGGCCTTGAGCACCTCATACACCACACTGGGCGCCGTCGTAATCAGGTCCTGATCGAACTCCCGCTCCAGCCGCTCCTGGACGATCTCCATGTGGAGCAGGCCCAGAAAGCCGCAGCGAAAGCCAAAGCCGAGCGCCTCACTCACTTCAGGTTCGTAATGCAGCGACGCATCGTTGAGCTTGAGTTTTTCCAGCGCATCCCGCAGCGACTCATATTCACTGGCATCGCTCGGGTACAGCCCGGCGAACACCTGCGGCTGGATCTCCTTGAAGCCGGGCAGCGGCTCAGTCGCTGTAAAAGCGGCACCGCCGGTGCCCGGCTTGATCATGGTCAGGGTGTCGCCGACCCGCGCCGCCTGGAGTTCCTTGATGCCCGCAATCACAAAGCCGACTTCGCCGGCCTCCAGTGACTGGCGCGGCTCGGTATGCGGGGTGAAGACGCCCAGCTGTTCGGTGTTGTACGTGGCTTCGCTGGCCATGAGCTTGATACGGTCGCCCTTGGCCAGGCGCCCGTCCACCACACGCACCAGCATGACCACGCCCACATACGCGTCGTACCAGCTGTCAATGATCATGGCGCGCAATGCTCCCGACGGATTGCCTTTGGGCGGCGGGATCCTGGCAACCACGGCTTCCAGAATCTCGTCGATACCCATACCGGTCTTGGCACTGCAGGGGATGGCATCGGTGGCATCAATGCCGATCACTTCCTCGATCTCCTGCCTGGCGTTGTCCGGGTCGGCCTGCGGCAGATCCATCTTGTTCAACACGGGCACAACTTCCACGCCCAGCTCCAGTGCGGTGTAGCAATTGGCGACGGTCTGTGCTTCCACACCCTGGCTGGCATCCACCACCAGCAGCGCACCTTCACAGGCAGACAAGGAGCGACTCACTTCGTAGGAGAAGTCAACGTGCCCCGGTGTGTCGATCAGATTGAGGTTGTAAATCTGGCCATCGAGGGCCTTGTATTTCAGCGCAGCGGTCTGCGCCTTGATGGTTATCCCACGCTCTTTTTCGATATCCATCGAATCAAGTACTTGCGCGCTCATCTCGCGATCCTGCAAGCCACCGCAGCGCTGGATGATCCTGTCTGCGAGCGTGGATTTGCCGTGATCAATGTGCGCAATGATCGAAAAATTTCGGATGTGATTCATCAACGGGAACGCCTAAGTACTTGAATGAATTGCGAAGAGATTAGAGGTCATTCGCCATGGACAATAAAAAAGGGCGCGTCAAATAGTGACGCGCCCTGAACCAACAATCTATGGCAACTGCGATAGTTGGAACTTCATTGTAGGCAAAAAGCCAACTGCGAATAGCCCCAAAATGGCCATATTTTTGTCGTTGCAGGCTAGCAACATGAATCTTATGCACAACTTATTCACAATTTTATATTGATTGCTTATGGATAACTTGTGCATGACCTGTAGATCAGTCTTGGATAAGCCAAATTGAACATGAATTGGTCACTTTAGCTAGATTGATATATCAAAAAATCACAAAAAATCAGTTAGATTCTAACCAAATTCATCACTGAGCCGATTTAATTGTGAGTGATGACTAACAAATCTGAAAGTGAACTCTCGCCAGAATATTTTTTTGGACACCAAAAAACCATCACTTTTCGGATAAAAACCCACAATCCGAGAAGGTTATGGGGGCTCTTCCGAACCTTCGAGCCGACCGGCAGTGGCGCTGCAAAGACCCTGTGATGCCTCTCCTGACGGATTCAAATCAATCAGCGTGTCGGCCGGATCAACGCGTACTGCGCCCACTCGCCGCGCCGGAACAGCACACTGATCGCCTTCGATTTGTCAATTTTCGCCAGCACCGCCTCGAACTCTTTGGCGCTCGCAATTTCGGAGTTTGCAATGGCAACGATCACATCACCTTCGCGAAGCCCGGCCCGGGCCGCTGCGCCTTCAGCGGAATCGACCTTGATGCCGCCCTTGATCTTGAGCTCTTTCTTCTGCGCGTCAGACAAGTCGCTCACGGCCAAACCCAACGCTTGCGCCGGACCCGCTACGGGCGGCTTGGGCCTGGGCTCACTCCCCACCGCGACGCGAGCTGGTTTTTCGGGCTCCACTTCGCCGATGATGATTGACACGTCCTTGGTGGCGCCACGTCTGAATACGGTTACCACAGCCTTGGTGCCGGGCTTCACATTGCCGACCATACGTGGAAGGTCGCTGGCTTTGTCGATCGGTTTTCCGTCAAATTTGATGATGATGTCGCCTGCTTCTATGCCTGCCTTTTCTGCCGGCGCACCGCTCTCGACGCCTCTTACCATCGCCCCCTGGGCTTTGCCCAGACCGATGGACTCGGCAACATCCTTGGTGACCTGGTCGATCTGAACGCCGATGCGCCCACGCGTTACTTTGCCACTGGTGCGAAGCTGATCCGACACGCGCGTTGCTTCGTCAATGGGAATGGCAAAGGAAATTCCCTGGAAGCCGCCAGAACGTGAATAGATCTGGCTGTTAATGCCCACGACCTCGCCACGCATATTGATCAGCGGACCACCCGAGTTGCCAGGGTTGATGGCCACATCAGTCTGTATGGAGGGCAGGTAATCGCCTGTATCGCGCTGCTTGGCGCTGACAATGCCCGCCGTCACGGTATTTTCAAGACCAAACGGCGAGCCAATGGCCATGACCCACTCACCTACTTTCAGGCGGTTGATATCACCGATTTTCACGGCCGGCAACCCCGTCGCCTCAATCTTTACCACGGCAATGTCACTGCGCTTGTCCGCTCCGATGATTTTGGCCTTGAACTCGCGCTTGTCCGTCAGGGTGACGACCACTTCATCCGCACCGTCGACCACATGGGCATTGGTCATGACAAAGCCGTCTGAGGTCAGGATAAAACCAGAACCCACGCCGCGGGGCTGATCCTCGTCCGGCTGCGGCTGGTTGCGGTCCGGGTGCGGTGCGCGCGGCATGTTGGGCGGCACTGGAATGCCGAAACGCCGGAAAAATTCGAGCATCTGTTCGTCGACGTTGCCTGCGGTCGATGCCTTGACTTTCTCAAGGGTTCGGATGTTGACCACCGAAGGCCCCACCTGCTCCACCAAGTCCGTGAAATCGGGCAGCGTGCGAACTTGCGCCCACACGGGTTTGACAGGCAGCAAAATAGTGGCGGAAACGAGCGCCAGAAAAGCTGCGACCAAATAGGAACGCAGTGGTTTCGATTTCAATTCAAACATCATCAGCCTTGTCATCAATATTGGCAATCAGCCAGGCAAGCAAACTTATTGGCAGTAAGTAGGGATCAGTGGCGAAAAATGCAATCCCTTGCAGGGGGCGAAACTCTCGGGAAGTTTCCGCTGAAGGCGACATATTTACTTCTTGTGTTCCAGCCCGCTGGCAAACAGCCGCAAGGTTGTCATGGGGACTTCGCCCATAACGGTTAACCAATACGCATCCAGTTGCCTGGTTATCGTCTGTGTGGCGCCCAGTGACAGGCTGGCTTCCTTGTCATGGCGCAGCCGATCAAAGGACTCCACAAAAATGGAGACCGAGGCAAGCCCATCTGAGAAAACCCATTGCAAAGGATCTTCGCCGGTCACCGCGTTGGCGGCTGCAGCAGGGCGTCGATAACAACTGACAGGCTTGAAACCAGCCACCGGCGCCTTCAATACCCAGCCTTCGGCACTTGCCGTGGTCTTCACCAAAACAGGCCTCTCAACGCGGTAGCCCTCTACTTTCCCCATCATCTGGATGAGTTTGTCCATCTTGACGGGCGCGTCGAGTTGCAACTCTGAAAACGCGGCCTGTTCGAGTACCTTGCCATCGGTATCCAGCGTCTGCAGTTTCACCACCAGGCCTTTCTTCTGTTCAGTCCAGACACGGTAGCCAAATCGCATGTTGTCTTTGGGCAAGAGCACGATAACGTCCGCCTCGACACCGGCCACCCTTTCAGCGCCCTCTCGCCGGACGCTGTAAAAGTCGGCAATGCGACTGTCTGTAGACTGGAGCAACTCGGGAAACAAGCCCAGCGACTCCCGTTTTTCGCTGCGAACGACTTTCTGGTCAGGCATGAAGGTGACGACCTGGTCGTTGTGCCGGAAGATGGAGCGCGGCGCGCCTGTAAGCGTTTCAACCCGTTCCACCTGCTGGTTGCCTTCGCAAACATGCCATATTTTGGCGCTTGACATGGCCCCGCCTGACGACACGACAAAGGTTCCGACGTAGGCGCGATTTCTTGAAGCCTCGTGCATTCGCATCAACCAATCATTGATGCTCCTCGGTTCTCCCGCTGTAGCCTCCGTGGTCGGTAGGGCAGACGCTTTCACAGCTGAGGACACCTGAGCCGCTACATAATTCGTAGCTAGCAGCGCCCACACAGCAAAGACTACAAGGCGAAATAGCTTTAAATTCATGGGTTGATGAAGATTTTTCCGCAACTCAAAGTTCACTTAGCGCCCCGCATTCTGCGGTGTTTCAAAAGTGGCATTTCGCAAAAAACCCGAGGACTCCTGCAAGGCAGAGGTACCGCCCAACTGCTTGTGCGCGGCCAGCAACTCCTCAAGCCTGGCATCGCGCACCATCGGACCTTGCGGTGAAGCCACCACCAGTTGCTGGGGCGCTGGAGTCTGGGCAAGCTGTGGTGCAGAGGCGGTCACCAGTAGGCCCGATGCATTCCACGCGATGGCAGAAACAGCCGCCAGCGAAGCAACGCCAGCCACCAGCCTCCAGCGAAAATTAGCATCGTTGGATGCCGGGCCGCGGCGGTGGGTCGGTTCACTGGCGACGATTGCCTTGGCGGGTGCCGCCAAATCAGGGTCAACAGATCGAGGCGCCGCTCCAAGCAGCGTTTCTTGCGCAAGACGCTGGTTGAGCCTGCTGACAAATGCCGAGTCTGCGCCTCGCACCCCGAACCCCGGAGATCGCAAGACATCACCGATCACGTGGTAGGTGTTCCAGCTGGCAATTGCAGACTCGTCGTGCTCGCAAGCCTGGAGTGCAGCCGCAAAATTCTCGCCTCCCAATTGGCCATCGACCAAGGCAGACATGAGTTCGCTAGTTTGCATAGACGGTTTCATGATATTCATGGGCAGCAGGCCTGCCGGTTTTTATAAGCTGAAAGTTTGCTCTGACTCATTACTGAAACCTGGATGCCGGCGTCTCACCAGCGCTTGCCCGACTGGTTTTCCAGCAAGGGCTTGACCTTCTCCGAAATTGCTTCGCGTGCCCTGAAAATGCGGGACCGCACCGTACCTATGGGGCAACTCATGGCTTCCGATATTTCTTCGTAGCTCAGTCCTTCTATTTCACGCAAAGTGATGGCTTGGCGAAGCTCTTCCGGCAGCGCCTCCATGGCCGCATTAATAATTTCAGCTATTTCTTTGCTCGCCAACACGGCATCAGGCGTTTCAGAACTTGTTAGTTCGTTTTCCAGCGGGGAAGTTTCATCATCGTCGCCGGATTTGAAGGAATTTTCCGAGACGGTCGGGTTCCGCTTGAGGTCCATCAGCGCTTTTTTGGCGGTATTCACCGCAATCCGGTACAGCCAGGTGTAAAACTGGGCCTCACCCCGAAACTGCGCCAGTGCCCGGTAAGCACGAATAAACGTCTCCTGGGCGATGTCTTCCACCAGGTCCACATCGCGGACCATACGCCCTATCAGGCGCTGAATACGCCGCTGATACTTGATAACCAGCAGTTCAAATGCCTTTTGATCACCCGCAATCGTGCGCTCGACCAGCATGGCATCGCTGTCGGCGGCCTTCTCGGCTTGCAACGGTGGTACGTCGGTACTCATGGCTCTATTCGCGGGGTATCAACAGGGTGCATAGCACCCAATACTGCCACAGTGGGCAGCGCTTCTGCGTGCAGCGAGTCGTGCTGCAGCGATGTGACAGTCGCCTTGCGGGGGGAATACACTGCCCGGCGCAAATCCAGCCAGCGCTCTGGCAAGAACTTTTGCTCCACCCAGAGCCACAGCCTGGCGCGCGCCTGGTTTTCGAGCCGAAGCAGCAGCACGTACTGGAAATCTGCAATCACCGAGAGCTCATGCTCGGCGATTCCTGTCTGGTAGCTCGAACTCTCCCAGCGCCAGACCTCACCATCCCAGGTCAGTTGGCCAGTCGGGGCGTTGTTCCAGCCAGTGCGCGCTACCACCCCAGCACCCAGAACGGCGACAAGAGCTAAAGCCATCCGCCAATCAAGTTGCCGGGTGATGTAGCACCAAAGCAGCAGTACCAGCAGACCGGCGAGCCAAAGCGCCAGCAACAGCCAACCCAGAAAACGCGAACGCCCCAGCGGATAGACGACCGGCGGGGCGTTGTGGAGGGTCAAGGCGGTCAGTGGCTTGGCGCGTACTTGAGAAAACTACGCGAGATCACGTCAGAAACGCTTGAAAACCAGCGTGCCATTGGTGCCACCAAATCCAAAATTGTTTTTGACCGCAATTTCGATTTGCGCATCACGCGCCGTGTTGGCGCAGTAATCCAGATCGCACTCGGGATCCTGATTGAAGATGTTGATGGTTGGAGGGATTTTCTGGTGATGCAATGCAAGCACGGTGAATACCGACTCAATGCCGCCAGCGCCGCCCAGCAAGTGGCCCGTCATGGACTTGGTCGAACTGACCACCATGTCTTTGGCATGGGCGCCGAATGCCGCCTTGATGGCATTCGTTTCATTCAGGTCGCCCAGGGGCGTGGAGGTACCGTGGGCATTGAGGTACTGAACCTGATCTACATTGACCTTGGCATTTTTCAATGCCATGGCCATGGAGCGGCGGGGACCGTCGACGTCGGGCGTAGTCATGTGATAAGCGTCAGAGCTCATACCGAACCCGATGACTTCGGCATAGATTTTCGCGCCACGCGCTTTTGCGTGCTCGTACTCTTCCAGCACCATAACGCCACTGCCCTCGCCGAGCACAAAGCCATCACGGTCCTTGTCCCAGGGTCGCGAAGCTGTCTTGGGATCTTCATTGCGGGTTGAGAGCGCACGGGCCGCGGCAAAGCCGCCAACGCCCAAAGCGGACACCGTCGCTTCAGATCCTCCGGCAATCATCACATCGCAGTCGCCATACTCAATCATGCGCGCCGACAGGCCGATGGCATGAAGACCGGTCGTACAAGCAGACACGACCGAGATGCTGGGACCCTTGAAACCAAACTTGATCGACACATGTCCGGAGATCATGTTGATGATCGTCGCGGGCACAAAAAACGGGGAAATCCGGCGGGGTCCGCGATTCACCAGCTCGGAATGCATCTGCTCGATCAATGGCAAGCCACCGATGCCAGAACCGATATTGCAGCCGATACGCGTCGCCATCTCATCGCCAAGCGCCTCGCCCGTCGGCAAGCCGCTGTCAGCAACCGCCTGGCACGCTGCAGCCAGCCCCAAGTGAATGAAGCGGTCCATATGCCGGGCTTCTTTTTCGGGAATGTAATCCGCGATATTGAAACCCTTGACCTCACCGGCAAATTTACAGGCAAAGTTGCTCGCATCAAAATGCGTAATCAGGTCAATGCCCGGCGCTCCGGCAAGCACGCTGACCCAGGAATCGGCCACGGTATTGCCTACCGGGCTGACACAACCCAGACCGGTCACAACGACACGACGATGGTTCATTCAGTAATCCTGAAAAGAGCCTGAAAAGACCGTTAACGGCTTTTCAGGTTTGCTGTAAGCAAAGGCTAAAGCGGAAAAAGCCGCAAGGGCTCTGAGCCTCAGGCCTTTTGATGGGTATTCGCGTAATCAATCGCGTTCTGGACGGTGGTGATTTTCTCGGCGTCTTCGTCGGGAATCTCGATGCCAAACTCGTCTTCCAGAGCCATGACCAGTTCTACGGTGTCAAGTGAGTCAGCGCCCAGATCGGCCACGAAGGCTTTTTCACTGGTGACTTGACCTTCTTCAACGCCAAGTTGTTCGGCAATGATTTTCTTAACACGTGCTTCGATATCGCTCATAGTTTTCTCTGAGGGTTGTAAATTAATCCGTGATTTTACCGCGTTAGAGACGCATCCCCAAGCACCGGGCCGGACGGATAAAAACCGGCTTCGATTTCCTGTGTTTTACCACTGTCAGCGCACTGTCTTCATGAAGCTGACAAGGTCAACACGCCTGTGTACTACATATACATGCCGCCATTGACATGAATTTCCTGGCCCGTGATGTAACCCGCTTGCGGACTGGCTACAAAAGCCACGGCGTGCGCAATATCCTGGGGTTTGCCAAGGTGGCCCAATGGAATTTGTCCCAGAAGTGCTTGTTGTTGTTGTTCAGGCAAGTGGGCTGTCATGTCGGTCTCAATAAAGCCTGGCGCCACGCAATTGACCGTGATATTACGCGAACCCAGTTCGCGCGCGAGCGCACGCGTCATGCCAGCCACGCCAGCCTTGGCTGCCGCGTAATTAGACTGCCCAGCATTGCCTGATGCGCCCACCACCGAGGTAATGCTGATGATACGACCATAGCGCTGCTTCATCATGGTGCGCATCACCGCGCGGCTCATGCGAAACACTGCTTTGAGATTGGTGTCGAGTACCGCATCCCAATCATCGTCCTTCAGGCGCATCGCCAACATGTCGCGTGTGATGCCCGCGTTGTTGACCAGGACCTGCAAACCGCCATATTCCTTGACAATGCCGTCGATCAGCGCCTCGGCAGCTGCCGCATCGTTCACATTCAGATTCTTGCCAGTACAACCCGGAAATGCGGCCAGGACATGGCTGATTTTTGCAGCCCCCTCATCACTGGTCGCCGTGCCAATCACTTTCAGGCCCTTCTGGGCCAATTCAAGCGCAATAGCGGCGCCAATGCCGCGTGACGCACCGGTGACCAGCGCAACCTGTCCTTCAAACTTCACTTCACTCATGCCAGCATCTCCTTCACTTCAGCCAATGAGGCCGGATCAAACAAGGGCAACCCCGTCAATTCTGGATCAATTCTTTTGACCATGCCGGCCAGCACCTTGCCCGGCCCGCATTCGACGATGTGGGTCAGCCCCCGCGCCTTGATGGCCTGAACGCATTCAACCCATCGTACCGGGCCAAACGCCTGTTGATACAGCGCCGCCCGAATGCGGTCAGCGTCTGTCTCCATGGCCACCTCGATATTGTTGATAACAGGAATCTGGGGGACCAAAAAATGGACGCTGGCCAGCTTTTCCTTAAGCCTCTCGGCCGCCGGCTTCATCAGTCTGGAATGGAACGGTGCCGAGACTGGCAAGGGCAAGGCGCGCCTGGCCCCGTTGGCTTTAAGTATTTCACAAGCTTTTTCCACTGCAGCCTTGCTGCCCGCAATGACGGTTTGCAAGGGGTCATTGAAATTGACGGCCTCAACCACTTCAGAGGTAGTGAGCCCAAACGTCCGCACCGCCTCAGCACATCCTTCGATGACCTTGGCGGCCTCAAGCCCCAGGATGGCCGCCATCGCACCCACGCCCACAGGAACTGCGTCCTGCATGGCTTGCGCCCGAAAGCGAACCAGGGGTGCGGCTTGCGCCAGGGAAAGCACACCAGACGCCACCAGCGCGGAATATTCACCCAGGGAATGGCCGGCCACCACGGCCGG
>DASUIO010000111.1:0-2817 GCA_036279755.1 Polaromonas sp.
GGTCGGTTACTCCGAGGCTGATGCGAGCGAGAAATTCGGCAAGATCCGCGTGTACCGCACCGACTTCAAGGCGCTCAAGCACACGCTGAGCGGCAGCACCGAGCGCACGCTCATGAAACTCGTGGTGGAAGACGCCACCGACCGCGTGGTCGGCCTGCATATGGTGGGACCAGACGCCGGCGAAATCGTGCAGGGCTTTGCCGTGGCCATGAAGGCGGGGGCCACCAAGGCCGTGTTCGACAGCACCATTGGCATCCACCCCACGGTTGCTGAAGAATTTGTGACGATGCGCGAGCCGGTCAAGCCTTGAATGCGGCGTGCGTCTAAGGCCATGAATGCCGGCCAAAGGCATTGGCAGTTTGCCAAACCCAGCTGATTTTCTCTCATGGCTTGCTGGGTTATCTTGGGATTTACGGACATGGGAGCGGTTCTTTGCTGCGCAAGACGGCCAGTCACCCTTGTCCTGATGCAATGCGCAGAAATGGAAATGCAGCAATAGAAAAGATGACTGGCGCTACTAAAGCTGGATCAAAGCAAGATCAAGCGGCAAGGAAAGCCTGGGCTCCAGAGTGGCTACGGGGCAGCATAATGCCCATCGATTCAATACATGGTGTCATTCGTTTTCGATAAGGTCTTTACAAAAAAATTATAAAATTCCAGGCCAGGATGGGTATTGAAAAAATCGATGGCACGGCGAGCCACATCCATCAGGTTTTCTCCGCTTCCCAGCAGGTTGTTCCAGTTTAATGACCGCATGGTACTGGCGATGTCTTCCGCATAACTGGTTGTCGCATCCTTGACCAGCGCTTCCATCAGCGTCAAGGCAGCCAGTTTGGACACGGGTGTTTTCATCTGCAAGGCATCAATAAACTTTTCCAGACCCTGATCCTGATTGTTTATCAGCACCTGATCGGCTTGCTGATGTGACAGATGCGGATCGAGCCGATCGGGATATCCGAGCGGATTGTCGTCCTTGTCCTTTGTATTTGAAATCATTATTGGCTTTCCGGTAAAAATGTGGTGGTCGGGTTAGCGGGACAGCTTTACATGTTGATGGCATGACTATTTGATGCTGCCAGGACAAGTTAAGACTAGGCTTGCCGCGATGAAAAAACTGTACGGTAGCGCACTTAACATTCATGCGCTTCAGCTTCAAAGATGCTGAGGCTGAAGATAGCAGCTAGGTTGGTACATCAACATATGATCGGCTACTGACAGTGTATAAATTCCGTTGACGCTGCTGATTGATGTGTATCAAGCGCAGCCCGCCTGAAGCAGCCTGGCGACGGACAGCTCAAAGCAGAAACGGATGCATGATGAACCGGTTACGATGAAAACAATAAACCCATAACCCCCGCCATGCCCTACCTGCCCCCCTTCATCGCGCCAATGCGCTACAACGACCCGGCTGCCGCGCTGGCGCAGGTCCGTGCCATTTACGACCAGCAGATTGCGCACCTGCGCGATGCGATGCAGCGCTACGTGGCCGGTGAAACACTGCCTGGCCATGTGCGTGCCTGCTACCCCTTTGTGCGCATTCACACCGACACGGTGGCGCGTGCGATTCTTGAAACGCCAGACATTTCCCAGCTAAGTTATGGCTTTGTGGCCGGGCCTGGCCGCTATGAGACCACGCTGACCCGGCCCGACCTGTACAGCCACTATTACCTGGAACAATTCCGGCTGCTGATGCAAAACCATGATGTTGAGCTGGAGGTGGGCACCAGCACCCAGCCCATCCCCATTCACTTCTCATTTGCCGAAAACGACTACATCGAAGGCACCATCAGTGCGGCGCGACGCCTGCTGATGCGCGACGTGTTTGATTTGCCCGACCTGGGCGCCATGGACGACGGCATCGCCAATGGCACGTATGAAGCACTCCCCGGTGAGCCGCAACCACTGTCGCTGTTCACCGCGGCGCGCGTCGACTACTCGCTGCAGCGTCTGCGCCACTACACCGGCACATCGCCCGAGTGGTTCCAGAACTTTGTGCTGTTCACCAACTACCAGTTTTACATCGATGAATTCGTGCAGCTCGGCCATGAGGCCATGGCCGACCCGCACAGCGAGTACATCGCGTTTGTGGAGCCCGGCAATGTGGTGACGCGACGCACGGGGCTGCCGCCGGTAGCCGGAGATGAACTCGGCATGGCACCGCCGCGCTTGCCGCAAATGCCGGGTTACCACCTGCTGCGCGCGGACCGTACCGGCATCACCATGGTCAACATCGGCGTCGGGCCGGCCAACGCCAAAAACATCACCGACCACATCGCCGTGCTGCGGCCTTACGCCTGGATCATGCTCGGCCATTGCGCCGGCCTGCGCAATAGCCAGCAACTGGGCGACTATGTGCTGGCCCACGGCTATGTACGCGAAGACCACGTGCTCGACGAGGAACTGCCGCTGTGGGTGCCGATCCCGGCACTGGCGGAAATCCAGAAGGCGCTGGAACAGGCGGTGCAAGACGTGACGCATCTGCAGGGTACCGACCTCAAGCGCATCATGCGCACCGGCACGGTGGCTTCCACTGACAACCGCAACTGGGAGCTGTTGCCCAGCAACCAGCCGCAACGCCGCTTCAGCCAGAGCCGGGCCGTTGCGCTCGACATGGAAAGCGCCACGATTGCCGCCAACGGTTTCCGCTTTCGCGTGCCCTACGGCACCCTGCTGTGTGTGAGCGACAAGCCGCTGCACGGTGAGATCAAGCTGCCGGGCATGGCCAACCACTTTTACCGCGAGCGGGTCGACCAGCACCTGCGCATCGGCATTCGCGCCATTGAACTGCTGCGCGCCGAGGGCATCAGCCAGCTGCAC
>DASUIO010000112.1:0-3741 GCA_036279755.1 Polaromonas sp.
GCGATCGCCACACGCTGCTGCTGGCCACCGGACAGCTGGCCGGGAAATTTGTCTTTGTGCGCCATCAGGCCCACCCGGTCCAGCATCTTCAGGCCTCGGGTCTTGGCTTCTTCCAGACTGCGACCCAGCACCTTGACCTGCGCGATCGTGAGGTTTTCAGTCACGGAGAGGTGCGGGAACAGCTCGAAGTTCTGGAACACCATGCCGACGCGGCTGCGCAGCTTGGGCAGGTCGGTTTTGGGGTCATGCACCGCCTGGCCGTCGACAAAAATCTGGCCTTTCTGGAAAGGCTCCAGCGCATTGATGACCTTGATCAGCGTCGATTTACCCGAGCCGGAGGGGCCACAGACCACAACGACTTCGCCTTTTTTGATGCTGGTGGTGCAGTTGTTGAGAACCTGCACGTCACCGTACCATTTGGAAACTTCTTTCAACTCAATCATCTTCTTCTCCAGTGTGCTCTTTGTGATTTAGGGTGCATTGACAAGGCGCTCAGCGAATGATGGCGATCCTGCTTTGCAGCTGTTTGACCATGAACGACAAGCCGTAGCAAATCACAAAATAAACCACCGCGGCCAGCAGGTAGGCCTCTTCGGGGCGGCCATAAATCTTGCCCGCGGTCGTAAAGCCCTTGAGCAGATCGTAGGCGCCAATGGCATAGACCAGCGAGGTGTCCTGGAACAGGATGATGGTCTGCGTCAGCAGCACCGGCACCATGTTTCGAAATGCCTGCGGCAGGATGATCAGCCGCATGTTCTGGCCATAGGTCATGCCCAGGGCCCGCCCGGCGTTCACCTGCCCACTTGAGATCGACTGAATACCGGCCCGCATGATCTCGCTGAAATAGGCAGCCTCAAAAGCAACAAAGGTAATCGTGGCCGAGAGTTCGGCGCCTATGGGCCGCCCAATGAGGGTGGGCACCAGCAGGAAGAACCAGAGGATCACCATCACCAGCGGAATGGAACGCATGCCATTGACATAAATGGTCGCGGGGATCTTCAGCAACTGCCGTCCTGACAGGCGCATGAGCGCCAGCAGGGTTCCCAGCACGATGCCGCCAAGGGTGGCAATCACGGTCAGTTGAACGCTGAAATAGAAACCGTTCTTGACGAACTTCGAGATGATCTCCCAGTTCAGAAAACTCAGGTCAAGTCCCAGCATGTCAGTGGCCTCCGCCAGCAGTGCCGGCAACGATGTAGCCCGGGATCTGCATTTTCTTCTCAACGAAAGCCATGACGCGGTTCACCGCAAACGCTGAAATGGCATACAGCGCCGTCACGGCGATGTAAATCTCGACGCCGCGTGACGTCTCTTCCTGCGCCTGCATAGCAAACATGGTGAGCTCGGCAATCGACACGGCAAACGCGACCGAGGAATTCTTCAGCAGATTCATCGATTCGCTGGTGAGCGGCGGAATAATGATGCGAAAAGCCATCGGCAGTATCACATAGCGATAGGTCTGGGCGGTGGTGAAGCCCAAGGCCATGCCGGCATAGCGCTGGCCGCGCGGCAGGGCCTGCACGCCGGCACGCACCTGCTCGGCAATACGGGCCGAGGTGAAAAACCCCAGCGCCAGCACCACCAGCACAAACCCGGGCACTTCTTTCATTGGCGGAAACACCTTGGGCACCACAAAATACCAGAGAAAGATCTGGACCAGCAGCGGGATGTTGCGGAACAGCTCAACCCATAGATTGCCGAGGCGCACCAGCCACGGGCTGTTGGGCAAGGTCCGGAAGGTTCCCATCAGGGCGCCGAACAGCATCGCCACCACCCAGGCAGAGCCCGCAACGGACAGCGTCCAGCCCCAGGCATCAAACATCCATTCCAGATAGGTGCGGCCGCTACCATCATCATTCAAAAATACCTGCCAATCCCAAGTCATCACGGCTCCAGCTAATGGTTGTGGTGGTTGTGTTGCTTTTCCACCGGGCAGTAAACGAGAAACCCCGCCAGTGCATATGACCGGCGGGGTTTCTTTACCTTACCTGGCCAGAATTACTTCTGGACGTAGGACTCCATCGGTTTGTCATTAGGCGATGCCCATGCGGCTTTGATGCTTTCGCTCACAGGCAGGCCGACACGGGTGTTCTTTGGAGGAATCGGCTGCATGAACCATTTGTCATAGACCTTGGCCATTTCGCCAGACTTGATCATGCCCTTGACGGTGTCATCGGCCATGCGCTTGAACCAGGGGTCGTCCTTGCGGATCATGATGGCGATGGGTTCAACGCTCAACACCTCACCGACGATCTTGAAGTCGCTTGGTTTTTTGGCCGTGGCGATATTGCCAGCCAGAATGGAACCGTCCATGACGAAAGCATCAGCGCGGCCCGATTCGAGCAGCAGGAAACTGTCGGAGTGGTCTTTGCCGAAAATCTCCTTGAAGTCAACGCCGGTGGCCCGCTTGTTCTTGCGCAGCGTCTGCACCGAAGTGGTGCCGGTAGTGGTCGCCACATTCTTGCCGGCCAGCTGTGCAATCGATGTAATGCCCGAATTGGCTTTGACGGCGATACGGACTTCTTCCACAAACGTAGTATCGACAAAAGCCACGTCTTTTCCACGGGTTGCATTGTTGGTGGTCGATCCGCACTCAATGTCTACCGTACCGTTTTGAACCAGCGGAATGCGGTTTTGCGACGTGACGGGCTGGTATTTCACCTCGATCTTGCGCTCTGCGGCTTTTTCAAGATTGGCCAGAATGCGCTGGCAAATCTCGATATGGTAGCCAGTGTATTTGCCATCGCCCAAGGTGTATGACAGCGCGCCAGAGGAGTCGCGCACACCCATGGTCACAACGCCTGAGGCCTTGACTTTGCCGAGGGTATCGGCACCTTGCGCAAATGCACCGCCGGTAGCGAGCAGAGCGACGGATAGAGCGACTAGATTGAGTTTCATGAGATATCCTGTAATGAATGAAATAGTTGACGACATATTCTAAAGAACTGGGACGTGGGCGAAGCCTAGGTTTACCCGGCCTCTTTTAATTAATAGGCAGACTAAACCGGGTGGAGCTGGGCGGCATGGGCAAGCATCAAAATTTGAACGTGCGGAACTGTAAGCTTGCGGGTTTGAAAATACCAATGCCGTTTGATCGGTCTATTATGCGTTTTTTTTATAGGGGCTAAGGGTTACTACCCGGCCGCTGTCTGGTTGCGGACTGAATGGCGCCCCGGTCTTCGGTCTTGTCCCTGGTGCTGGTTTGCGACTGCAAATAGCTCCACAAGGCCTGGGCATGGCTTTTGGCGGCCACTTTGGCGTTGGGCCGCTCCCGATAAACACGCACGTCCATGGTCATTTCCAGATGGCTGCCAACGCCGACCAGTTTTTTGGTCCGGAGCTCTTTCTTGACGGCGCTGAGCGGCAAAAAGGCGATGCCGTGCCCCTCCAGCGCCATGGCCTTCAGGCCCTCGGCCATGTCGGTTTCATAGACCCGGTCCAGATGAATGGCGGTGCTGGACTTCTTGAGGATCAAGTCAACAATTCGCCCCAGATAGGCGCCCGGCGCGTAGCCCAGGTAAGGCAGCGGTTGTCCGGCACGGCCCGGCAGGCTGAACTCGGGCTCTCCATCGGCATTGGTCCGGCAAAACGGCGCCAGCACTTCCTGCCCCAGCGACACCATTTCGTAGCGCCCAGGGTCGAGTTGAAAGGGCTGGGAATCGTGGTGGTAAGTTACCAACAGGTCGCAACTGCCTTCAACCAGCCGTAACACCGCGTCATGCACATTGAGCGCAATCAGTC
>DASUIO010000113.1:0-7484 GCA_036279755.1 Polaromonas sp.
GGGGCAGGTGCGATCATGACCCCGGACGCGCCCATGTCCATGACGCTTTCAGTCAATTCCCGCATCGGCGCAAAGCCTGGCGATGAGGCGCCGACGACGACCGGAACCCGGCCATCGACTCGCGCCAAAACCCGCTTGACAAACAGCCGCGATTCTTCTGCGGTCAGTTTGGTCGCCTCGCCCAGGATGCCCAGTATGGTCAGGCCGGTTGCGCCGCGGTCCAGGTAAAAATCAACCATGCGGTCCGTACTGGCCAGATCAAGCGAGCCATTTTCAGCAAAGGGGGTGACTGCGATCAGATAAACGCCTTTGGCCGTAGCATCTAATTTATTCACGCTGGAACTCCTGGTCTGATTGGATGACGAAATGGTTTGCACGACCCGGTGGCCGCAAGCAGCGGACCTTCCTTCGCGGTATGGTCGACGCGCACCGGGTATTTCTGCATCAGCGCACGGTGCGCGCCCATGCTTCGTAGCGAGCCTTGGTTTCTTCGTTCGGCGGGTACAGACCGGGCAACGGTGTGCCGGCGTCGACCTGGGACATGATCCAGCCCTCCAGCCTTTCCTGCTCGACTGCCGCGGCAACCACCTCGTCGAGCAAAGCGGCCGGAATCAACACTGCGCCGTCGGCATCGACCACCACGACATCGTTGGGGAACACCGCCACGCCACCGCAGCCGATCGGCTCCTGCCAGGCGACGAAGGTCAGTCCCGTCACCGAGGCCGGCGCAGCAGTACCCTGGCACCACACGGGCAGTTGGGTCGTCAGCACACCCGCCAGGTCACGGATCACGCCGTCAGTGACCAGTCCGGCCACGCCGCGCTTTTTCATGCGGGCACACAGGATGTCGCCAAAGATGCCGGCGTCGACGACTCCCATGGCATCGACCACTGCTATGCAGCCGGCAGGCATCGCCTCGATCGCGGCACGCGTGGAAATCGGCGCGCCCCAGGACGCTGGCGTTGCCAGATCCTCTCGCGCTGGCACGAAGCGCAGCGTAAAGGCACGCCCGACCAGGCGCGGCTGGCCGGGCTGCAGCGGCTTGGTGCCGCGCATCCAGACATTGCGCAGCCCTTTCTTCAGTAAAACGGTCGTCAGCGTTGCGGTCGTGATGCCGGACAGCACACGGACCAGGTCCGGGTCCAGCGCAAGAGGATCAGCACCCATTGGAAAACCTCCAGGAATTGAATTGCATTAAAAAAAGAAACGGGTGTGGGAGCGCAGTCTCAAATGCTTGCGATCAGCCCGCCGTCGACGCGAATCACTGAACCGGTCAGGTAAGAGGCGCGCGCGCTGGCCAGGAAACACACGGTGTCGGCGTATTCCTGTGGCTCGCCGTAGCGGCCGAGCGGGATGCTATCCGCACTTTCCGCCCTCACCTCCTCGACCGGCCGGTTCTCGCGCAGCGCCTTTTGTTCGTCGAGAAACTTGATGCGATCGGTCGCCACGCGTCCTGGCAACACGATATTGGCGGTGATGCCGTCCCGGCCGACTTCGCGGGCCAGTGTCTTGGACCAGCCCACCAGCGACAGGCGCAGGGCGTTGGACAGCCCCAGATTGGGAATTGGCGCGACCACGCCCGACGAGGTGCTGGTGATGATGCGGCCAAACTTGCGCTGGCGCATGCCTGGCAGCACGCGATCAGTGATGGCGATGACCGACAGCACCATGCTCTGGAAGTGCTTGCTCCACACCTCGGCTGACTGGCCCGAAACGGGTGTGGGCGGTGGTCCGCCGGTGATGTTGATCAGTATGTCGACCGGACCCAGTCCGGCCTCGATGCGCGCGATGTTGGCGTCGATCACCGACAGGTCGCCGAGATCCCACTGCAGCGCCAGCGCCTTGCCGCCCGCCGCGCGGATGTCTGCCATCACCGGATCCAGCGCCTCGTACTTTATGTCGGCCACCGCGACACGGGCGCCTTCTTGAGCCAATGTCCGGGCGATGGCGCCACCCAAGCCTCCGCCGGCGCCCAGCACCAGGGCGGTTTTGTCTTTCAGTCCTAGATCCATGTCTTTGGCCTTCTCTGGTTAAGTAACGAATTCTGGCATCGCGACTTGTCGGATAGATATCCGCAAGCTAACAAAATCATTGTCCGATGCCTCAAAACAAAGCACAATCTCATTTTTAATGCTTCAAAACGAATAAAAACTTCATTCAAAAAGATGCATTGTGGAAACGCTTTACCTCGATAGCTTTGTCACCATTGCCGAATGCGACTCCATGGCGGAGGCCGCGCGGCGCTTGAACATCACCCCCACAGCGCTGGCACAGCGCATTCGGGTGCTCGAACGCGATCTTGACTCCAAACTGATTGCCCGTTCAGGCCACACCGTGTGCCTCACCGAAGGCGGAACACGCCTGCTGTCGCGCGCCAGGCAATTTCAACGGGAAGTCAGGGAACTCCGGGCAGCGACGTCCGGAGATGGATTTTCGGGCGGGCTACGATTCGGCGCCATATCCACCGCCCTCACCGGACTGCTGCCGCCTATGCTGGCGACGCTGGTCGAGCGATATCCCAAAATTTATATTGATATTGAGGCCGGCGTCTCACGCGACCTGTATCACCAAGTCCTGGGCCATAGGCTGGACGCCGCGCTGATTGTGGAGCCCCCGTTTGCAGTACCCAAATCCTTCACTTGGCGAGTGCTGCGCGAAGAACCATTGGTAGTGCTGGCCCCGCGCGCACTGGCGCATGCAGACCCGCTGGACCTCCTGTCTGAAATGCCCCTGATCCGTTATGACCGACGCAACTGGGGCGGCTCGCTGGCAGACCAATACCTGCAACAAAACGGAATATGCCCATGCGAACGTTTCGAGCTTGACGCATTGGACGGCATCCTGGTGCTTGTTGGACTAGGTTTGGGCGTATCGCTAGTGCCCGACTGGGCACGCGAAAAGCCTCTGTCTTCGGACGTCGTCCGTCTCACGCTTCCCGGCAATGCGCCTCGCCGCAAGCTGGGCATGCTGTGGCCAGCGCAATCTGCGCACGGCCGCCTGCTTGACAGCCTGCTGGTCCAACAGCCAGTCGGTGCTTTATCCTCAGACTGAACAAGCTTCGGGCCATTTCCGGTTCGGGGTAACCGTACTTTCGGTGCAAATCGACACGATTTTTGTGCGAACCTGCTGATTTCCAATAAGCATGTTTGGCAGACTCATTTTGTTCCGTCACTTTGATCCAGCGCAACGAGGCATGCTCTGCGCTTCATACAGTGGTGCTGCGGGATTTTGCAGGCCGCCATGTCGGAGACTTCCAATGCGCAGCGTGATGCGTACCGCCAATCATCCATGAAAGGTAGAGTCATGAAAACGGATATTCAATTGCAAAAGGACATCCTTGCCGAACTGGCGTGGGATCCAGCCATCAACGCCACCGACGTCGGCGTTATCGTCAAGGATGGCGTGGTGACCCTGACCGGGCACCTCACGAACTACGCGGAGAAGTACGCGGCCGAGCGGGCTGTGCAGCGCGTCAGCGGCATAAAGGCGCTGGCGATCGACATTGAAGTGCGGCTGTCCCCTTCCGATAAACGGAGTGATGCCGACATTGCGTCGGCCGCGCAGAACGCCCTTGAGTGGAACACCATCGTTCCGGCTAACTGCATCCAGCCAATGGTGGAGAACGGCTGGATCACCTTGAGTGGCGACGTGGAGTGGAATTACCAGCGTGAGGCCGCCGAGCGAGCCGTGCGCGACCTGCTCGGCGTAGTCGGTGTCACCAACCTCGTCAAGGTTAAACCGCGAATCTCAACCAGTGATGTCGAGAAGAGTGTTCATGATGCGTTGACGCGGCAAGCTGACCGCGAAGCCAAGCGGCTGCAGATCCTCGTTGACGGTTCATGCGTCACGTTGCGCGGCAAGGTCCATTCATGGCCTGAACTTCGGGCTGCCCAAGGCGCGGCTTGGGCAGCTCCTGGCGTTTCGACTGTTGTGAACGAACTGACCGTTGAATCCTGACCACGGCACTCATGCCAACGGAGACCTCGGCTACGAAAGACAGCAGGAAATGCCGGCTGTTGGTGAATGGAGAACGCTCCATTAGCGTTTCTCAGAGCGGGCTGGAAGCGCCCGCCATGGCCGTTCTCGCCCTCGTTACTGCCACATTTGGGAGCATCCCAATTCAGACTCCCGGTGGCATGGCAATGCAGCATCTCCCCGCTGCACTCAGAACGAGAAGGCCGCAATGGGTATCGTCATGGTGCGGTTTCCATGTGCGCCCGAAATCGGGAGCCCAGCAGACAGTGCTTCAGTCTTGGCTTGGCAGGATCAAGACCGGATCGTCAATGAAGACGGGATCGCACGAGCCTCGAGTTGCGTTTGGCATACCATGCAGCGAGCGGCTGCGGGCATGGCCATCAAGCGCTGGAGATCGATCGGCTGGTCGCAGTCGATGCAGGTGCCGTAAGTTCCGTCATTCAGACGGACCAGCGCTGCACGTACATCGGCGAGTTCGTTGCGATCGCGCTCCCCCTCAGCATCTTGCATCGTTGTCCGCTCACGCATGCTTGCCTGATCTTCCAGATCGTTGACTTCCCTCATATCTGCGCTTGTCGCAGCTTCTCCAGCTTCTCGCCCCGAGTTGATCTCGGCGAGCAGTTCGGTCTCCCGCCCAAGTAGCAAAGTTTTCAGAGACTTCAACGTATTTTTGTCAAGCGTGTTCATAGCCATAAGGATCGTCTTTTTCCGAAATGGCGAGTTGATCTGCATCAATATCTTCAGCTTTGCCCCACCTGCCTCGGGCAGCGCTTGCATGCCGCCTCCCGCATGGCAAACAGCTCATGCCTGTGAAAGCCAGCGTGCGCACAGCGCTGCCACGTCCACGGGTCCGTCGGTGACGACCTCCAGCGTGACGGCGCGCTCGTCGCCGTCCAGGGGTTCATGGCTTGCCAGTTGGCGTTCCAGCACGTTCACATTCGCCTCGGAGGCGTCGTCGCCGACTACGCTGCGGGCGGCCACCCGTTGGCGCATTTGCGCCTCGCTCGCCCGACAGTGCAGTATCGAAAATGGCACGCGCAGCTCGGCTGCCAGCGCCTGAAAAGCACAACGTTCGGCACGCCGCAGGAAGGCTGCATCGATAATCACGGGGTAGCCTGCCTGCAACGCCGTGCGCGCGCATTCCTTCAACCGGTCGAAAGTACGCCGGCTCGCATCTGGCGTGTAGATATCCACTGTCTGCTCGGCAGACCGCTGTAGCGCGGCAAGGCCGAACAGCCGCTTGCGCTCAACATCCGAGCGCAGACGGATGGCGCCTGCAAGCGCCAAAAGTTGCCTGGCCACGGTCGATTTTCCCGACCCGGACAGGCCATGGGTGATCAGCAGGCGCGCCGATCCGCCAGCCGTCTGCACCAGCCGTTGCGCACATGCCAGGTAATCGGGACCGGCAGGCAGTGAGGCTGCGCCGGCAGATCTCGAACGGACGCGGCCCACCAAGCCCCGCACCAACGCCCGGTACACCTCATAGAAGCGCAGCACCCGCACGCCGGGGTAGTCGCCGCTGCGTTGCAGGTAAGTATCGAGAAAGCGAAACGCCAGGTCGTTGCGGCCGTTTGCCATCAGGTCCATGGTCAGGAAGGCCACATCGCTCATCACGTCGATCCAGCGCAGGGCTGGATCGAATTCGATGCAGTCGAAGGCTGTGACCTCGTCACCAATCAGCACCGCATTGGCCAGATGAAGGTCGCCATGGCATTCGCGCACCGCGCCACTGCTGCGCCGCGCGTGCCAAGCCTCCTGCAAGGCAGGCGCCTGCGCATCAACCCAGTCTCGCAGTGCCGCAACCTGCGGGGGGTTGCCGTCGGCTTGCAACTGCTTGAGTACCTTGAGCACCGGCTGAAGCACCTGCTCCGCGGCATCCATGAAGGAAGCAGGCAGCGCGACTGGAGCGTCACGATGAAAGTCAGCCAGCCGCAGCGCCAAGCGATCAAGGTGCTCCGGCAGCAGGCCTCCTGCCGCCAGCCGTTCGCTCAGCAATGCCCCCGGGGGGAAGCGCTGCATGCATACGACGAAGTCGATCGGCTCGCCGGTGTCCTTTATGTCCCCGATGCGGGGGGCCTGCATCGTGCCATACACCGGCACCACGCCCAGGTACAGCGAAGGGGCCAGGCGCCGATTGAGACGCACTTCCTCCTCACAGAAATGTTTGCGCAAAGCCAGCGTACTGAAGTCAACGAACGGCAGGTGGACTGGTTTCTTCAGCTTGTACGCCAGGCGCTCGGTGAGCAACACCCAGGAGATGTGCGTCTCCTCCAAAGCTACCGGTTGTTGGGTGTCGATCTGCAGGCGCTCGCGCAGTGCCTGGACCAAGGTGCGGTCCACCGTTGCGCGGAATTCAGTTTCCGAGTCCATCCAGGCAGTTTACGGCGGCCTGCCTTCCGTCCCTTGATCTGTCGCAATCATGGCCCCCATGGGCTCGAACTTGGCGGGCAATTGATCCAGCGCAACGCAAGCGCCGTTTCAGCGCCTAGAGTAAATTATTTCACGGACTCAGTGGAGAAACACGATGAGCAAGGTTCTGGTGGTGGTTTACTCTTACTCGGGTACTTGCCGTCGGCTGGCGCAACTGCTGTGCAGCCAGCAGAACTGGTCGATGGCCGAGATCAGCGAGCTTAGCCCGCGTAGCGGTGTGCTGGGCACATGGCGCTGCCTGCTGGACTCCTGGCTGCGCCGGTGCCCGGCGATCCGCTACGATGGCCCTCCCCCTAGCGATTTTGACGCTGTCGTGCTGGTGGCACCTATCTGGGCCTATCGCCTCGCCGGTCCGATGCGCAGCTTTGTGGCATCACGGCGCGAGCAGTTGCCGGATGTCGCGGTGGTGTCGGTGATGGGTAGCCGTGGCGCACCGAACGCCGTTGCTGAGATCGGCCAGCTGATTGGCCGTTCCCCGATCCTGAGCACCGCGTTCACCATGCGAGAAGTCGAGGACGGCAGTTACGCAGCCCGGCTGCAGGCCTTCGGCACTGCGGTGCAAACGGCGGAAGACACGCAGGCTGTGGTCCGACCGTCCATCTGGTCACCACAAGCGGTCTGACGCATGGCCGGATAAGGCAAGAATTCCATGCCGATCGTCAACGCCGACGTCACCGCCGTCTTCGACGAGATCGCCGATCTGCTCGAAGTTCAAGGCGCCAATGCCTTCCGCGTGCGTGCCTATCGGAACGCGGCACGCATGCTAAGCGAACTCGGCCGCAGCGTGAAGACCATGCTGGACCAGGGCGAGGATCTCGACGCGCTGCCGGGCATCGGCCCCGACCTGGCCGGCAAGATCACCGAAGTCGTTGCCACCGGTACCTGTGAGCAGCTGGAACGGCTGCGCAAGGAGCTGCCGCCAGCAATCACGCAGTTGCTGAAGATTCAGGGTCTGGGGCCTAAACGTGTACGCGCGTTGCACCAGGAGTTGGGGGTGCAGACGCTCGAAGAGCTGCACCGCGCTGCCGAGCAAGGACGCGTCCGCGAAGTGCACGGCTTCGGGCCAAAGACGCAGCAGC
>DASUIO010000114.1:0-3073 GCA_036279755.1 Polaromonas sp.
ACGCTCCATCACCGGGGGCGGGGCGTTTTCAGCGTGGCTGGCGAGACGATCAAGCTGCCGTCGAAGATGAAGTGAGCGGCCGCGGCCCTTACAGCGAAAAAATCTTCCCCGGATTCATGATGTTCTTCGGGTCGAGTGCGCGCTTGATGCTGCGCATCATCTCCACCGCGCCGTCACCCGTCTCAAGCACCAGAAAGTCCATCTTGTGCAGGCCCACGCCGTGTTCGCCGGTACAGGTTCCTTCCAGCGCCAAAGCGCGGCTTACGAGCTTGTTGTTCAGGGCTTCCGCCACTTCGCGTTCCTCGGGCTTGCTCGGGTCGATCAGGTAGCCAAAGTGGAAATTGCCGTCACCCACATGGCCGACCAGGAAGTAGGGAATCCCGCTGGCATCGGCCTCCGCCACGGACTCGAGCAGGCAGTCGGCCAGGCGCGAAATCGGCACGCAGGTGTCGGTGGAAATCGCGCGGCAGCCGGGCTTGCTCTGGATCGCCGCGAAATAGGCGTTGTGCCGGGCGGTCCAGAGCCGTGTGCGTTCTTCGGGCGTGCTGGCCCATTCAAACGCATTGCCGCCGTGGCCGCTGGCCAGCTCCTGCACCAGTTCGGCCTGTTCCTTCACGCTGCTGGGCGAGCCATGGAACTCCATCAGCAGCATCGGCTCTTCGCGCAGGCCGAGCTTGCTATGGGTGTTGACCATGCGCACGGTGTTGTGGTCAATCAGTTCCACGCGCGCAATCGGCACGCCAAGCTGGATCACTTCAATCGTGGTGCGCACGGCCGCTTCAATGCTCGGGAACGAGCAGATGGCGGCCGAGATGGCTTCGGGCAGCGGGTAGAGCTTGACAGTGACTTCGGTGATCACGCCCAGCGTGCCTTCGCTGCCCACCATCAGGCGCGTGAGGTCGTAGCCGGCTGATGATTTTTTGGCGCGGGTGCCGGTGCGGATGATGTCGCCGCTGGCGGTGACGACTTCCAGCGCCAGCACGTTCTCGCGCATGGTGCCGTAGCGCACGGCGTTGGTGCCGCTGGCGCGCGTGGCGCTCATCCCGCCCAGGGTGGCATCGGCTCCCGGATCAATCGGGAAAAACAGGCCGGTGCTCTTGATTTCTTCGTTGAGCTGCTTGCGCGTGACGCCTGGCTGCACGGTCACGGTCAGGTCTTCCGCGTTGATCGCCAGCACCTTGTTCATGCGGCTCACGTCAATGCTGATGCCGCCCTGCACGGCCAGCAAATGGCCTTCGAGCGAGGTGCCGACACCAAAGGGAATGACCGGCACGTTGTACTGGCTGGCCAGTTTCACGGCGTCGGCCACGTCAAGCGTGCTTTCAGCAAACACCACGGCCGCGGGCGGCGGTGCGGCAAACGAGGATTCGTCGCGGCCATGCTGCTCGCAGACCACCAAGGCCGTTGAACAGCGCTCGGCAAAACGGGCTTTGAGGGTATCTATCAGCGCGGCGGGCGTTTCACGTTGGCGGATTTCGGGTAGCAAGTGTTGGGGTAGCGGTGCATTCATGGGGTCTCCGGATCGGTGGCATAGTTTACGACCTGTAGGCCGTGCCGGCACCGTTGATGTGTCCGGAATGTTGGCACCGGTACCCGATGAACTGCAACTCAGGAACCCGCGGCCTGGTTGAACTCGTCGCGCGCGAGGACGCCGTCGTGGTCGGTGTCGACCTGTTCGAATCGATGGACCAAGGCCGGGAAATGCTCGGTTTCCTGGCGGCTCAGTTTTCCATCCCTGTTGGTGTCGGCCCGCTTGAATGCGGCCTCCAGATCTTTGCTGGAGGCCTTGTTGGGGGGAATCGTGCCAGCCGTAGAAGCCGCTATTTGCACGCTTGAGCTGTTGGGCTTGGCGGGCGCGTCTGCGGCAGTCTGCGCCTGCGCCGCGGTGGCTGCGGCCATGGCCAACGCGGCAAACAGCAGCAAGCTGTGCATTTCAAAGTTGGGAATAAAATGTTTCGAACGTTTTTTTGCGGTCAGTTGCACGATCATGCGAAGATCCTTCAAAATTGGACAGGCGCCTATTGCAACGCAGCAAGGGCGGATCTGCCAGCAGTTTTTCAGGGTGTTTCTTCGCTCACATGAGGGCGCACGACGACACATTTCCTTGCCCTGCGTAACGCCCCTCCGGGGGCTTGATTTCACCTCACTTACCGTACTTCAAAGCCATGGCCAACAGACTTTCTCAAATTGCAACACGCACCGGCGACAACGGCACCACCGGACTGGGCGACAACACGCGCGTTTCCAAAGACAGCCTGCGGGTTCACGCCATGGGCGATGTCGATGAGCTGAACTCGAACATTGGTGTGCTGCTCTGCGAAGAGCTCCCGCCAAGCGTGCGCGACTTGCTGGTGGAAGTGCAGCAGCAGCTTTTCAATCTGGGCGGTGAGCTGTCCATCCCGGGTTATGAGCTGCTCAAGCCGGAAGCGGTTGAGCGGCTGGATGCCGCCCTTGAAGAACACAACGCCCAACTGCCGCGCCTGGCCGAGTTCATCTTGCCGGCTGGCTCCCGCGCCGCTGCGCAGGCGCATGTCTGCCGCACCGTGGCGCGCCGCGCTGAACGCGCGGTGGTGGCGCTGGGCCTGGCCGAGCCGCTCAATGATGCGCCGCGCCAGTACCTCAATCGCCTGAGCGATTTGCTGTTTGTGCTGTCGCGCGTGCTCAATCGCATGAACGGCGGCGACGATGTGTACTGGCAGAGCGAGCGGCTGGCGCGCAGCAGCGCCGAATAGCTCAGCCCGCTGCAGCCTGAGCCGTGTGGGGCAGGCGTTTGACTTCGGCCGTCGATGGTGACTGGAGCAATCGCGTCAGGCGCGCCGCAGCTGTCGCTCCGGACCCGCGTCAGGCAGACATGTGCCCCGTCTCAACATAGCGCGCATGCCAGGACAGCGCCTCGTTCAGCAGGTGCGGCGTGTGCTTGCCGGGCGCATCGCGCTGGGCGCGATCAAAGTAGTCTTGCAGCGCCGGGCGGTAATCGGGATGGGCGCAGTTTTCGATGACGAGCCGCGCGCGCTGCGTGGGCGAGAGGCCGCGCAGGTCGGCCAGGCCTTGCTCGGTCACGATCACCTCCACG
>DASUIO010000115.1:0-10551 GCA_036279755.1 Polaromonas sp.
CGTATTGCAGCAGCGCGTCGAACTTCTGCACCGTGCCGAACTTTTGCAGAAAGCGCTCCGCTACGGGGTACTCGTGGGTGTCCACCACAACGGTGGGGTGGTAGTCGCGCATGAGTTTGGCCAGCGCCTGGGCCTCCGGCGTGTTGAGCAGTAAATGGTCGCGGTTCATGTCCAGCCCGCCCGCAGTTGCGCGCTGTTCGCTGGCTGCGCCATCAGGATTGGCACGCGGAACAATCACCACATTGATGTCTTTCAGCAGGGGCTGGAGCTGGCCCTGTGCCAGCTCCCTGGCGATCACCAGCAGCGCTTCGCTGCTGGCGGGTTCGTCGCCATGCTGCTGGCCCACCAGCAGCACCGTAGGAAGTCCCGTTGCCAGCAGGGTGGTCGGGTCCGTGCCGGTCGCGCGGGTCAGAACCAGCGCTTCCAGGGCTTCGCCGCGCTGAGACCTGCCGATAGGCAGCACGGCGGCCTTGACGCCCGCCTTACGCGATGCAGACGCCGCCTGATCGCGCAGCCATGTTTGAATTTCGGCTTGGGTGGTGAAGGCGGTGCGGCCTGCTTGCAGGCCGGGTGTGTTGTAAACCACTGAGGGCGCCGGAAAACGGGCGGCAACCGCTTCGCTGTACGGCGCAGGCTGATCAGCGGACGCTGTGGCTATCGTCGCAGGCGGCGCCACCGGGAATACCTGTACGGCAGAGGGCAATGTGGCCGGTCCAGTTGCTGGGCCGCTGGCGGGCGCGCTTGCAGCGGGGCGGGGAGCGGAGGGTGTCCAGGGCGGTAGCGGCACCGAGGTGCAGGCTGCGAGGAGTGTCATCGGAACCAGCATGCACAGCTTTCGCGCGCGCAGGCCCAATGGAAAACGGTCAAGTTGGCCTGTGGGGAGGATGAGTGGCATCGATGTCATCTTTTTACTGCGTTTCATGCATGCTTGATCGGTTAAATGTCCGCTCATATTACCCGCCCCGCAGGGCGCCCTATCTGGCCATGCTGTCTGTTGGGAAATCGTCGGGGTATGCCATTTCTGGGAAAATGGCGCCATGCCAGCCTTAGCTCCCGTTCCTTGCACGCCTGCCCCTGGCGCCGTTTCAATCTCTTCCCGCACTCCCTGGCGCCTGAGCGTGGCGCCGATGATGGACTGGACTGACAGGCATTGCCGTTACTTTCATCGCCTGTTGTCGCGCCATGCCCTGCTCTACACGGAAATGGTGACTAGCGGCGCGCTGATTCATGGCGACGTGGCGCGGCACCTGCGCTTCAACGCCGAGGAACATCCCGTAGCGCTGCAGCTTGGCGGCAGCGAGCCGGCAGACCTGGCCCACTGCGCCAGGCTGGGTGAGCAGTGGGGCTATGACGAGATCAACCTCAATTGCGGCTGTCCCAGCGAGCGCGTGCAGCGCGGCGCCTTTGGTGCCTGCCTGATGGCCGAACCGCAGCTCGTGGCCGACTGCGTGAAGGCGATGGTGGATGTGGTGAATGTGCCTGTTACGGTGAAACACCGTATCGGTATCGATAAGGGCGAGAGCTATGAGTTTGTCCGCGACTTTGTGGGGACCGTGAGTGAGGCAGGCTGCAAAACTTTCATTGTGCATGCGCGCAACGCCTGGCTCAAGGGCCTTTCTCCGAAGGAAAACCGCGAGGTGCCGCCGCTGCGCTATGAGTTTGTTTACCGCCTGAAGCAGGATTTCCCCCACCTGATTATTTGCGTCAACGGCGGCATCACGACCCGCGAACAGGTGGCCGAGCAACTGCGCGAGCTGGATGGGGTAATGATCGGGCGCGAGGCCTATCACAACCCCTGGTGGCTGGCGTCGTGGGATGAAGCGTTTTTCGGAGCAGGCCCCGGCGATCTGACCCGCGAAACGGCTGAAGAGCAGATGGTGGCTTACATGGACCGCGAGGCGGCAGCGCACGGCACGCCCTGGAGTTCGATTGCCCGGCACATGCTTGGCTTGCGCAACGGCCTGCCCGGCGCCCGGCGCTGGCGCCAGGTTTGGAGCGACCACCACCTGAAAGGCTGGCATCCGCGCGATGTGATGATGCTGGCCCGTTCGGCCGCACCTGCTTCAGCAGCGGGCGGGCCAGCGGATGATCTCATTGCCCGGGCTGGTTCACCATCACCAGCTTGCCCATGACGCCCCGGGAGCCCATGCGGCCATAAGCTGCCTTGAGCTCCGCCATGGGCACGGTGCGGTCAATCACCGGTTTGATCTTGCCTTGGGCATACCAATTGGCCAGCTCGGTCATCATGGCGGCGTTGGCTTTGGGTTCACGCCTGGCAAAGTCACCCCAGAACACGCCGACGATCGAGGCGCCTTTGAGCAGCGTGAGATTGAGCGGCAATGAAGGGATGGAGCCGGATGCAAAACCTACCACCAGATAACGGCCTCGCCACGCGATGGAGCGGAAAGCCGGCTCGGCATAGTCGCCGCCTACCGGGTCGTAAATTACATCCGGGCCTTTGCCGCCGGTAAGGGCCTTTATTTCGTCGCGCAGATTTTTGCTGGCGTAGTTGATGGTGGCGTCCGCGCCAATTGAGGTGCAAAGGGCGCATTTCTCATCGGTTGATGCGGCGGCAATGACGCGGGCACCGGCTGCTTTTGCAATCTGGATAGCGGCTGTGCCCACGCCGCCTGCAGCGCCCAGCACCAGAACGGTCTCGCCAGCCTTAAGCTGGGCCCGGTCCATCAGTGCATGCCAGGATGTGGCGTAAATCATGATGAAGGCGGCCGCGTCCACATGCGAAAACCCGGCGGGCAGCGGCATGCACAAGGCTGCTGGCGCCAGGGTGTGCGTGCCAAATCCGCCAGTACCCGACAGACACGCGACGTTCTGGCCCACCTGCAAGTGCTTGACGCCTTCGCCCACGGCCTGCACCACACCGGCGTATTCAGAGCCCGGCACGAAGGGCAGAGGCGGTTTGATCTGGTATTTGTTCTGCACGATCAGCAGGTCAGGAAAATTGAGGCTGGCCGCCTTGATCTCAATCAGCACCTCGCCCGCTTGGGGCTGCGGTGTGGGCAGTTCCTTCCAGGTCAGGGCGTCTACGCCGGTGGGGTTTTCACAAAGCCAGGCATGCATGGTTTTCTCCGTTGTCGGTCAGGGGGTCAATCTGCATCATAGGCAGGTTCCGTCGGCAAATAGAAGAGCGAGGGAAGCGGCTTGTCACCCTTGAGACCGTAGAATTGATTCATGAAAATTCTGATCTGCAACGACGACGGTTACCAGGCCTCCGGCATTATTGCCCTGTATGAGGCGCTTAAAACCATCGCCGATGTCGAGGTGGTGGCACCCGAGCAAAACAACAGCGCCAAGTCCAATGCGCTGACCTTGCACGCGCCGATGTACGTGCAGACGGCGGCCAACGGTTTTCGCTACATCAACGGGACGCCCGCCGACTGCGTGCACATTGCACTCACGGGGCTGCTGGGTTACCGGCCCGACCTTGTGGTTTCAGGTATCAACAATGGTGCCAACATGGGCGACGACACCATTTATTCCGGCACCGTGGGTGCGGCCATGGAAGGCTATCTGTTCGGCATTCCGTCGATTGCGTTTTCGCAAATCGAAAGAGGCTGGGCATATATCGAAGTGGCGGCCCGGCGTGCGCGTGACCTGGTGCAGCAGCTAACGCCTTCGCTGGAAGTGCTGGCTGAAGGCGCGCAGCCAGCGCTTGCGCCCTGGCTGCTCAATGTGAACATTCCCAATGTGCCAAACGAGCAGATTCAGGGCTTCAAAGTGGCGCGCCTGGGGCGTCGCCATTCCGCGGAGCGCGTCATCACGCAGACCAGTCCGCGCGGCGAAACCATGTACTGGATAGGTAGTTCCGGTGCTGCCAAGGAAGCGGGCGAGGGTACCGACTTTCATGCGACCAGCCAGAGGTTTGTGTCCATCACACCGCTTCACGTGGATTTGACCGATCACGAGCGGCTGCCCTATTGGGCACAAACTGCCGCTAAGCTGACGCAGACCCACTGAAATCCGACGCATGAAATCTCCTCTAAAACCGCCTTTCAAGGCCACGGCCAAAGCGCCTTCAGCGGGGGATCGGCCGGCGTTTCCGGTGCGCCTGAAACCCGATATGGGTGTGCCGTCTGCTATTAAATCAGTAGCGACTTTCACCCGTACTGTATGGGATGAAGACAACAATAAAATAAGAAAATCATCACAAAGTATCTTGCCAAGCGGCGTTGGGTTGGACTCGCAAGTCGTGCGTGCGCGCATGGTGCACAAGCTCGCGGCACAAGGCGTGTCAGACGCGAAGGTGCTGGCGGCCATGGGTCTGGTCGAGCGCCACCACTTTGTCGATACGGCGCTGGCTAACCAGGCCTATGAGGACACCAGCCTGCCGATTGGCTTGGGCCAGACCATCTCCAAGCCCAACGTAGTGGCGCGCATGCTGGAGTTGCTGCGTCATGGTGCCGCGGGCAAGCTGGGGCGGGTGCTGGAGATTGGCACCGGCTGCGGTTACCAGGCTGCGGTGCTCAGTCATCTGGCAACCGAGGTTTACAGCATTGAGCGGCTGCGTGGCCTGCACGATAAGGCCAGGGAAAATTTACGGACTTTGCGGTTGCCCAATGTGCACCTGCTGTTCGGTGATGGCATGATGGGCTTTGCCAAGGGTGCACCTTACGCGGCCATTATTGCGGCGGCGGGGGGTGAAGCCATTCCGTCCGCCTGGATTGAGCAACTGGCCATGGGCGGGCGACTGGTGGCACCCCTGCAAACGGCCAGCGGCGCGCAGGCGCTGGTGGTGCTTGACAAAACCCCACAGGGTGTCAGGCAAACCCAGCTGGAAGCCGTTCACTTTGTACCTTTAAAATCAGGTATGAGCTAAAAAGCAAACCCCTATTGGGTTGAAATTGAAGATGAAAGAAGTAATGAATCAAACCACATGGTCGAGCAAGGTGGATTCTCCGGTCGCTGCAGGCACAGGCCACAGCGCCTCTTTGGCGCGCCGAGTGGCGCTGCCCTGCGCTTTGGTCGCAGCCCTGCTGCTGGCGGCAGGCTGCGCCTCGCGCACTTACTCCAGTGCGCCGGTTGAAGATCGTGGCACCGGTCTGTCGCGTCAGCTTCCCGGCGCGGTCGAGTCCGGCGACGTCAAGCAACTGCCGGGTTTTGAAAATGCCGGTAAACCCGGTTATTACACGGTCAAGCCCGGTGACACCATGATCCGCATCGGCCTGGAAAATGGCCAGAACTGGCGCGATATCGTGCACTGGAACAAGCTTGAGAATCCCAACATCATTGAAGTGGGACAGGTTTTGCGCGTGGTGCCGCCCACTGGCGACAACCCGCTGGTGGTGACGCGGCCCGTGTCATCGGGCGCCTTGGTTCCCGCGCCGGTTCCCGCACCGGTTCAGGCTGCCAGCAGCGCACGGCCAGAGCCCGCACAGCCGCCATCGCCACCGGCAGCTAACGGGGATGAAAACGTTGCATGGATCTGGCCTGCCCAGGGTATGCTGGTCGCAGGCTTTGATGAGGCCAAGAACAAGGGGCTCGATATTGCGGGCAAGGCCGGTGATCCGGTGATGGCTTCCGCCGATGGCCGTGTGGTATATGCCGGTGCGGGCCTGCGGGGCTATGGCAACCTGGTCATTCTCAAGCACAACAACACCTTCCTCACGGCTTATGCGCACAACCAGACGCTGTTTGTCAAGGAAGACCAGACGGTCAGAAAAGGCCAGAAAATTGCCGAAATGGGCAACAGTGATGCTGAGCGAGTGAAGCTGCATTTTGAGATCCGCCGCCAGGGAAAACCCGTCGATCCAGCCAAATACCTGCCCGCCAAATAAGCGGCTGCTACTGAAGAAAAAGGGGTCCCGCGCTGCCGGACTCCTTTTTTTAGGGGGGCTTGTGTTTTAGGCAGTTTAAAAGACGAATTAGCCGCTAGACCTGCAGTTAAGGTCGCCACATGCTAGGTATTTTGTAGCGCATGCTGTTGCTTGCCGTTCTGCCATGTTGCCAAGCGCCATGGCTTTGCTGAGTGCCCGGCAAAATGATGCTGCAGCCTGAGACAATGGGCGATGACCGAAGAAACCCAGAAGAAACAGCCTCCCACGCCCGCTGACTACCCGCTTGATTTGCTTGCCGTGGAGTCGCTCGACATTGAAGCCCAAGGCATTGCCCACCGGGCTGACGGCAAGGTCGTGTTCATTGAAGGGGCCTTGCCTTTTGAGCTGGTGACGGCCAACGTTTACCGCAAGAAAAGCACCTTTGAAAAAGCCACGCTGCTGGCGATTCACCGCGAGTCGTCGCAGCGGGTGCGCCCGGCTTGCCCGCACTTTGGCATGCATACCGGCGCATGCGGCGGCTGCAAGATGCAGCATTTGCATGTAGGGGCGCAGGTGGCCATCAAACAGCGGGTTCTCGAAGACAACCTCTGGCACATCGGCAAGGTCAAGGCCGACAACCTGCTCAGGCCCATTGAAGGGCCTGCCTGGGGTTATCGCTACCGCGCCCGCCTGTCGGTGCGTTTCGTCCGCAAAAAAGGCACCGTGCTGGTCGGCTTTCACGAGCGCAAGAGCGGTTATGTGGCCGATATGAGCGAATGCCATGTGCTGCCCAAGCACGTCAGCGATATGCTGTTACCACTGCGCGAACTCATTGGCAGCATGGACGCGAAGGAAACCGTGCCCCAGATCGAGCTGGCGTGTGGCGATGAGGTGACGGCCATGGTGCTGCGTCATATGGAGCCGCTCGGCAACGGTGATCTGGGCCGGTTGCGGGCTTTTGCCGTGGCCAATCCGGGTTTGCAGTGGTGGTTGCAGTCCGGCGGACTGGAGACCGTCAAGCTGCTTGATCCTTCGACAGGCTCAGGGCCAGCTTTGGAACTGAGTTACGGCTTGCCGGAGTTTGGCGTGACCATGCCCTTCAAGCCGACCGATTTCACCCAGGTCAACCCGTACATCAATCAGGTGTTGGTGTCCCGTGCGTTGCGCTTGCTGGGCGTGCAGCGGCACGAGCGGGTGATTGACTGGTTTTGTGGCTTGGGTAATTTCACGCTGCCGCTGGCCACGCGTGCGCGCGAGGTTCTGGGTATTGAGGGCAGCGACGAGCTGGTCGCCCGTTCACGCCAGAATTTTGAGCTAAACAGAGCGGCTTCCTTGGTAAGGCCGGCGCTAGCGGCTACTAAATTCGTAGCGCGCAATCTTTTTGAGATGACGCCTGCGATGCTGGTCAAAGACGGCGTTGCCGACAAATGGCTGGTTGATCCGCCGCGTGAAGGGGCTTTTGAACTGTTCAAGTCGCTGGCCGCACTGCATCAGCAGATTGCGACTGGCGTGCCCTGCGACGACGCGGGGCAGCAGCAAAGCCTGGTGCTGGGCCACTGGACGCCGCCTCAGCGCATTGTGTATGTGAGCTGCAATCCGGCCACGCTGGCGCGCGATGCGGGCTTGCTGGTGGGCGAGGCTGGCTACCGCTGCACGGCGGCGGGCGTGGTCAACATGTTCCCGCACACGGCGCATGTGGAATCCATGGCGGTGTTCGAGAGGCTGTAGTTGCAATAGAAAACCGATGGGCATGAAAAAAGGGCCCGAAGGCCCTTTTTCTTTGCTGTGGAGATGTTTAGTCGCGTTCGCCGCCAATAATCCCGAGCAGGGCCAGCAAGGCCTGGAAGACATTGAAGACGTCCAGGTACAAAGCCAGCGTGGCGCTGATGTAGTTGGTTTCGCCGCCGTCGAGGATGCGCTTGAGGTCATACAGCATGTAGGCGCTGAAGATCGCGATCACCGCGACCGAAATGGCCATCATGCCGGCCGTCGAACCGACAAAGACATTGATGATGCCGCCAATCATGACCACGATGGCACCGACAAACAGCCACTTTCCCATGCCGGAGATGTCACGCTTGATCACGCTGGCCATCGTCGCCATCACGAAGAACACACCGGCTGTGCCGCCCATGGCCGTCATGATCAGCTCGGAGCCGTTTTTGAAGCCCAGAATCATGCCGATCATGCGCGAGAGCATCAGGCCCATGAAGAAGGTAAAGCCCAGCAGCACAGGCACGCCTGCGGCCGAGTTTTTGGTCTTTTCAATGGCGAACATGAAGCCGAAGGCTCCGCCGAGAAACACAATCATCCCGAGCCCGCCGGTCAGCGCCTGGGTGATGCCAGTCGCCACACCAAGCCAGGCGCCCAGCACCGTGGGCAGCATGCTCAGGGCCAACAGCCAATACGTGTTGCGCAGCACCTTGTTGCGCTGCAGGGCCGAAGTGGCCAAGCCGTAGTCGAGGGTTCGAACATTGTCAATCATGAGTATCGTCTCCATAGCATCCGCAAATGCGAACAACTCTATTTTAGGGGGCAACCCTGCTTTTTCAATACATCAGCGCTGTCCACTGCCTACTATTTGTAAGGGTTCTACAAGCCAATTTATGGGCAATCGGTAACCGGAGGGGGTCCAAATTTGCGTATGCTTGATATCTTTACCAACAAAAACCTGAAAATCATGAAATCAAAAGCAGTGCTTGAATTTGTCGACGTCAAAGCCATCGCCGCAGCCGCCGAGGCCGAGGCCCTTAAAAACAACTGGGCCGTGACCATTGCCATCGTTGATGACGGCGGCCACTTGTTGCATTTGCAGCGCCTGGATGGCGCGGCGCCCATGTCCGCGCACATCGCGCCGTCCAAGGCCCACACCGCCGCCATGGGCCGCCGCGAGAGCAAGGTCTATGAAGACATCGTCAACGGGGGCCGCACCTCATTCCTGTCGGCGCCTCATATTCAGGGCATGCTCGAAGGTGGCGTGCCTATCATCAAGGATGGGCAGTGCATAGGCGCTGTCGGTGTGAGCGGCGTGAAGTCCACGGAAGACGCACAGATTGCACGTGCCGGTATTGCTGCTATCAGCCTGTGAGTCTGTAAGCCTGTCCAGCACGCCTGGGGACGGGGATGCTTAGTTCGCCGGCTCGGTGATGAAACCGATTTTGCGCAGGCCGGCCTGCTGGGCGGCGGCCATGGCTTGCGCCACGCGCTCATAACGAACCGACTTGTCGCCGCGGATATGCAGGTCAGGCTGGGGATTCTGAGCCGCCGCGGCTTTCAACCGGGGTGCCAAGTCTTCATCGGCAATTCTGTTTTCGTTAAGAAAATAGCGGCCCTCGGCATCCACACCCAGGCGAAGCGTTTCGGGTTTGACGATTTGCGCCTCGCTGTTGGCGCGCGGCAGATCGATATTGACCGAGTGTTTCATCACCGGCACCGTGATGATGAAGATGATGAGCAGCACCAGCATGACGTCCACCAGGGGGGTCATGTTGATTTCGTTCATCACCTCATCGCTGTCGTCTTGAGTTCCGAAGGCCATGAGGCAACTTCCTTTAAGCTTTTTTCATCGGTACGACATTGGCCGAGCTGCCGCTGCTCACCCGGGCGCCGGTCACAAAGTAGGCGTGCAGATCGTGCGCAAAGCGATTGAGCTTTTGCAAAACGCCTTTGTTGCCGCGCACCAGTGCGTTGTAGCCCAGCACCGCTGGAATCGCCACCGCCAAACCCAGCGCCGTCATGATCAGTGACTCGCCCACCGGGCCAGCCACCTGGTCGATGGTGGCCTGGCCTGCCGCGCCTATGGAGAGTAACGCATGGTAAATGCCCCAAACGGTGCCGAACAGGCCGACAAAGGGGGCGGTGGAACCAACGGAGGCGAGGATGGCCAGGCCGGATTGCAGCCTGCCGGTGAATTCGTCGAGGCTATTGCGCAACGCGCGTGTGACCCAGTCGCTCATATCCAGCGTATCGCGTAGTTGAGCCTTGGTATTGCGGTGGTGGAGTGTGGCTTCACGGCCTTCCAGCGCCAACTGGTGAAAAGGGTTGGCGGGGTTGGTGCCGAGCTTGGCGAGGCCTGCCGCGAGATCTTCGCTGTGCCAGAAATCTTCAACCGTACTGGATAATTTCTTGTACTTGAGCAGGTCCAGTGTCTTGATCAGGATGACCATCCACGAGGCCAGCGACATGAGCAGCAGCAGCAAGGCCACCGATTTGGTGACGATATCGCCCTGGTTCCAGACGTTGGCAAGGCCAAATTGGGAATTCATGAATCAATGCTCCACAGTTCAAAATCAATGATGTAATTCCCAGCTGATGGGGACATTGAAAGGCATGGTTTCCGGAACACCGTTGCGCTTGCCGGGCACGTAGCGCCAGCGCATGACGGTTTCATAGGCGGCCTTGTCGAGGCGTGAAAAACCACTCGACGAGACCAATTCGGCGCGCTGGGCTTTTCCATCGGGACCGATCCAGACCTTGTAGACGACTCTGCCTGTTTCACCCAGGCGCGCGCTCAACGGGGGGTAAGGCGGCGTCGGGTTTTGCAAGTACCCGGCACTGCTTGACGGCAGTTGCATCACAACCTGGTCGGCAGGGGACGCAGCAGCCGCAGGCGCTTCGGCCACGGGGTCAGGCGCAAGCGCATGGGGCGGTTTGACGACGCCCGTCGCTGCGTCAAGTGACGGCGCAGGGTCGGCAATCGCCAAGGGCTGCGCTTGCGGCTGAAGGCGTTGAACGGCCGCTTTGGTCACCGCCTTTTTTTGCACGGTGGGAGTGGGCGCCA
>DASUIO010000116.1:0-7847 GCA_036279755.1 Polaromonas sp.
CCTGCGTAAGCTCTTGAGCATTCACGCGCATGGGATCACCAATGCAGCGAAGAACAGCCTCCATCGGACGCCCAAAAGCAAGGCTTTTGCCATATCAGCCGAGCTGTTTTTGATGCAGCACAGCTGCCACTGGTTCTGCAAGTCAAAAACAGTCGCCTCGGCACGGATGCTGGTTCGACACCAGACATCGTATGAACAAGTGCTTGCGTCTGTGGCGCCCGATACACGTAAGGCCTATTGCACCCTGATTGGAAGTTGAGGTGTTCAAGGTGGCCCAGACAAGCCATCTTCATCAAAGCGCTAGTGGATGTTGCCATTGCGCGGCGCGCTGGCCTATCTTTCAGCAACTTTAAGAGGCCGTTCGGGACGCAGAGGCTGGAAGTTTGAGTCTTCTCATCCCGACCAGATTTTCTTTTTTTTATGTTTTGGTGTGCTTTTTTCGCATAGTTCCATCGTCAGGCGGGAAGGTAGGGGGTGTTTTCGATGTACACCTTGTAATCTATAGGCGATGATATCTATTTGAGCTAAACCTAGGGAACCATGGCTGCTGTCGACACTGCTATCAACCAAGCACCTTCCAAGGCTTTACCTGGCCTGGGCCGGGCATTGGTAGCCGCCGGCAAGTTGGGTCAGAAGGCTGCGGAAGACATTTTCAGCAAAGCGCAAGCCGGGCGCACCCGTTTCATCGCCGAGCTCACCGGTTCCGGTGCTGTCTCTGCGTTTGACCTGGCGCACATCATGTCTACGGCTTTCGCCGCGCCGTTGCTGGACCTGGAGGCCATTGACATTCAGCGCTTGCCCAAAGGTCTGCTCGATAACAAAATTTGCTCGACTTATGGCATTGTTGTCCTGAGCAAGCGCAACAACCGCCTGATTGTCGCGACGGCTGATCCGTCAGATCAGGAGGCTGCGGAAAAGATCAAGTTTTCCACCCAGATGGGGGTGGACTGGGTCATTGCCGAGTACGACAAGCTGTCCAAACTGGTGGAGGCGTCCAGCGTCACCGCTGCCGAGGCCATGGAAAGCATCATCGGCGACGATTTCGAATTTGATGAGGCCAATGCAGACTCGGCGTCGGCTGAAGACAACGATGCCAGCGTGTCCGAAGTTGACGACGCGCCGGTTGTTAAATTTCTGCAGAAAATGCTGCTGGACGCCTTCAGCATGCGGGCGTCCGATTTGCACTTTGAGCCGTTCGAGCATACCTACAGTGTCCGTTTTCGAATCGACGGTGAACTGCGCGAAATTGCGTCGCCGCCTGTGGCCATCAAGGAAAAACTGGCGGCACGTATCAAGGTAATCTCCCGGCTGGACATTTCTGAAAAACGTGTGCCGCAAGACGGCAAGATGAAGCTCAAGATTGGTCCTGATCGCGTGATCGATTTTCGGGTCAGTACCTTGCCCACCATGTATGGCGAGAAAATCGTCATTCGTATTCTGGACCCGAGCACCGCCAAGCTGGGCATCGACGCACTGGGCTACGAGCCAGTCGAAAAGGAACGCCTGCTGACGGCTATCCAGCGGCCCTATGGCATGGTGTTGGTCACGGGTCCTACCGGCTCGGGAAAAACGGTATCGCTTTACACCTGCCTGAATCTGCTGAACAAGCCAGGCGTCAATATCTGCACCGCGGAAGACCCTGCTGAAATTACTTTACCGGGCGTCAATCAGGTCAGCATGAATGAGAAGGCCGGCATGACTTTTACCGTCGCGCTCAAGGCGTTCTTGCGGCAGGATCCCGACATCATCATGGTCGGCGAGATCCGCGACATTGAAACGGCCGATATCGCCATCAAGGCTGCGCAAACGGGCCATTTGGTGATGTCCACGCTGCACACCAATGACGCGCCGAGCACACTGACCCGCATGCGCAACATGGGTATTGCGCCCTTCAATATTGCCTCCAGTGTCATTCTGATTACCGCTCAGCGGTTGGCGCGGCGGCTCTGCCCCAACTGCAAGACCCCTAAGGATATTCCGCGCGAGACCTTGCTGGAGGCTGGATTCAAGGAGGAGGAGGTAGACGGCTCCTGGACGCCCTACCACCCGGTGGGCTGCTCCATGTGTAACAACGGCTACAAAGGCCGTGTCGGCATCTACCAGGTCATGCCCATTTCTGAAGAGATTCAAAGAATCGTTCTGCGCGACGGCAGCGCCCTCGATATCGCGGCGCAGGCGGAAGCAGAAGGCGTCAGAAACTTGCGTCAGTCCGGCTTGTCGAAAGTTAAACTCGGCATGACTTCGCTGGAAGAGGTTTTGGGCTGCACCAATGTTTAGCGAAGCCCTGCATCACGCGGCGCAGTTAAAGTCGAAATATTGGGGTGTGACTGTAGTGACGGGATGGTCTGAAGACCGACCATAAAACGAGAAGACATCATGGCAACAGCAGTATCCAAAGGCATCAAGGAATTTGTTTTCGAGTGGGAAGGCAAGGACCGGGTGGGTAAACCGGTTCGCGGTGAGATTCGTGCCTCTGGCGAGAACCAGGTCAAGTCTTCCTTGCGTCGGCAGGGCGTGTTGCCCACCAAAATCAAAAAGCGCCGCATGCGCTCTGGCAAGTCCATCAAACCGAGGGACATTGCCATCTTTACCCGCCAGCTTGCGACCATGATGAAAGCCGGCGTGCCGTTGCTGCAGTCATTTGACATCGTGGGTCGCGGCAATCCCAACGCCAGTGTCACCAAACTGCTCAATGACGTGCGCACCGATGTGGAGACCGGTACTTCCTTGAGTTCTGCCTTTCGCAAATACCCGCTGTATTTCAATGCGCTTTACTGCAATTTGGTCGAGGCGGGGGAGGCCGCCGGTATTCTGGAATCCTTGCTGGACCGCCTGGCGGTCTACATGGAAAAGACCGAGGCCATCAAATCAAAAATCAAGTCGGCCCTGATGTACCCCATTTCGGTGGTCGTCGTGGCCTTTGTGGTGGTCGCGGTGATCATGATTTTCGTGATTCCCGCGTTCAAGGAGGTGTTTTCTTCCTTTGGCGCGGATTTGCCGGCACCCACCTTGCTGGTGATTGCGATCAGCGAGTTTTTTGTGGCTTACTGGTGGCTGATTTTTGGCGGTATTGGCGGCGGCCTCTATTTCTTCATGCAGGCGTGGAAACGCAATGAAAAAATGCAGAAAGTCATGGACAGGATATTGCTCAAAGTTCCTGTGTTTGGCCCCCTGATTGAAAAGTCCTGCATTGCCCGCTGGACCCGCACTCTTTCGACCATGTTTGCGGCAGGCGTGCCGCTGGTGGAGGCCTTGGACTCCGTGGGAGGCGCATCCGGTAACTCACTGTATGCCGACGCCACCGAAAAAATTCAGCAGGAAGTTTCGACGGGAACCAGCCTGACGGCAGCGATGAGCAATGCCAATCTGTTTCCCACCATGGTGTTGCAGATGTGCGCCATTGGCGAGGAATCGGGTTCGGTGGACCACATGCTGGGTAAGGCCGCCGATTTTTATGAAGCGGAAGTCGATGAAATGGTGGCGGGCCTGTCCAGCCTGATGGAACCCATCATCATCGTGTTTTTGGGCACACTGATTGGCGGTATTGTGGTTTCCATGTACCTGCCGATCTTCAAGCTGGGTCAAGTCGTTTGATGGGGCTGGGCTTGGGGCCGCAGGCTGACGCACTGCTGGCTGGTATTCTCGGCTTCCTGATCGGGAGTTTCCTCAACGTCGTCATTTACCGTTTGCCCAGGATGATGGAGCGGCAGTGGGCCGAGGAATGTGCCGAACTGGCCGGAACATCACTCGAGCCGATCGAAAAATTCAATCTGCTGGTACCGCGTTCGCGTTGCTCCCAGTGTGGCCACGTCATACGCTGGTATGAAAACATCCCTGTCGTCAGCTATCTGTTCCTGAGAGGTAAATGCTCGGCATGCGGCACGCCCTATGGCTTGCGCTACCCCATTGTCGAAATGGTGACCGGTGCCTTGTTCTTCTTTTGCGTTGGTCGCTGGGGCTGGTCGCCGACCGCGCTGGTCTGGTGCGGGTTCTCCGCGGCGCTGCTGGTGCTGGCGCTGATTGACTGGGACACGACATTGTTGCCGGACGACATCACCTTGCCCTTGTTGTGGGCCGGGCTGATTGTGGCGGCGCTGGGCTGGAATCCTGCTGTCAACTTGCCTGTCGCCCTGTGGGGGGCGGTCGGCGGCTATCTTTCCCTGTGGGGGGTGTACTGGGCTTTCAAACTGGTCACCGGCAAGGAAGGCATGGGATACGGTGACTTCAAGCTGTTTGCGGCACTGGGCGCCTGGTTTGGCTGGCCCGCGCTGGTCCCGATGATATTGATGGCCTCGGTGATCGGTGCCGTCATCGGTATCGCGATGAAGTTCTCCAGTGGATTGCGCGAGGGCGGGTACGTGCCGTTTGGTCCTTTCCTGGCGGGCGCGGGTTTCACCGCCCTGTTTTTTGGGCCCCAAAGCATTTTGCGGTTTGTGGGCCTTTAATGCCGAGTGAGCCTATGCACAAGGCAATTCGACGCATTGGACTGACCGGCGGCATAGGCAGCGGCAAAAGCACAGTAGCCCACATGCTGGCTGGCTGTGGCGCTACCGTGGTCGATGCCGATGCCATTGCCCGGCAGGTCACGGCACCGGGCGGGGCCGCCATGAAAGAAATCGCCAGCCAGTTTGGCGATCACGTCATCACGGCAGAGGGCGCAATGGACCGTGACAAGATGCGGCAACTGGCCTTCAATGACCGGGCTGTCAAGCAGCGGCTGGAAGCCATCATCCACCCCCTGGTACGCCGGGAAACCCTGCGGCAATCCGGCCAGGCGGCGAAGGGCGGCGGAGCCTGCATCGTCTTTGATATTCCTTTGCTGGTGGAGTCCGGGGGCTGGCGGCAGCAGGTCGACCATGTGCTGGTGGTCGACTGCAGTGAAGCCACTCAAATCGCCCGGGTCATGGCTCGCAATGGCTGGACCCAAGAGGCTGTCGAAAAAATAATGGCCGGACAAGCCAGCCGTGCGCAGCGCCTGGCGGCAGCCGATAGCTGCATTTATAACGACGCTTTATCCCTCGATGCCCTGGACCTGCTGGTGCACCAGCTAGCCACTCGCTTCGGGCTATGATGAGCAAACAAATCTTCTCAACAAAGCTGACGAAAATAGCCCTGTGATCCTTTACGAGTATCCCTTCAACGAACGCATACGCACCTATTTGCGGCTGGAACACCTGTTCCGCCGTCTGGGCGAACTGGTGAAGCGCGAGAGTCCGATTGATCATCACTTCGCCATCACGACGATTTTTGAAGTCATGGACGTGGGAGCACGGGCGGACTTGAAAACCGATGTGCTCAAGGACCTCGACAAGCAGAAGCATGTCCTCAACGGCTACCGCGGCAATCCGGCGATTTCCGAAGTGGTGCTCGATGACGTCACCGGTCAGCTCGAAGGGTGTTTTGCCGCCGTGAACAATCTTCCGGGAAAAGCCGGGCAGTCATTGACCGAAAACGACTGGCTCATGAGCATTCGCAGCCGTGTTGGCATTCCCGGCGGCACTTGCGAATTTGATCTGCCGGCCTACTATGCCTGGCAGCACTTGAGCACCGCCACGCGCCAGCAGGACCTGCAACGCTGGATTGCGCCGCTGGTGCCACTGGCCGAATCCATACGCCTGCTGCTGCGGCTGCTACGCGATTCCGGCGGGGCCCAAAAGGTGGCGGCGCCCGCCGGGCAATACCAGCAGACACTGCCCCAAGGGCGGACGTTTCATTTGTTGCGGTTGCGTATTGACCCCGCGATGGGACTGATTCCGGAAATCAGTGGCAACCGCCTGATGGTTTCGGTGCGGCTCATGCGCCACGAAAGCGATGACCGACTGCAACAGAGCACCGATGATTCGATTTTTGAATTGACGCTTTGCTCCTGAACTGAGTGCCTGATCTAATCCTCTCCGTTTGAAGCCATGACCGCCATCAATAAAGACAAAGACACCTTGCCGGTCAAGCTCGTCGTGTGCCCCCGTTGCGGCGGCAAAAGCGTTTACGCGCCCAGCAATCCCTTCCGGCCCTTTTGCAGCGAACGCTGTAAAAACATCGATTTTGGCGCGTGGGCCAGCGAAGATTTCCGCTTGCCGGCAGACACTCCGCCCGATGACGACGGCCAGGGTGGTCCAAAATCAAGCGACCCCAAACTGTAATAAGTTTGCAGTTCAGTTTTAGTTCAAGCACATTCAGCGCAGGGGGAAAGAAAATGAAGCAGTCCGCTTTTCAGCCAGCACTGGCTTTCATCGTCGTTGCTGCGGTGCTGATGGGCAGTGTCCCTGCATACTCGGCAGAGCCTGTGGACAAGCCTGCAAAAACCAAGGCCAATAAAAAGGCGGCCAAGGCGGCCGCTACGGGCCGAGTTGGCAAGGTTACCTTCCTGCACGGCTCCGAGGAAACGAGCCAGGAGCGCAGCGCTCGCCTGAAGCGGGAATGCAAGGGCCGGGTCAATGCGGGCGCCTGCGAAGGCTATACGCGTTAAGCAAGCCGCTTGGTAAACGCCCGGGGGCTTTGAGGCCTCAGGCGGCGGGCGTCCCCAGTACTTGCTGGAGTTCGCCGTTTTCGTACATCTCCATCATGATGTCGGAGCCGCCAATGAATTCACCCTTCACATACAGCTGTGGAATGGTGGGCCAGTTGCTGTATTCCTTGATGCCGCTGCGGATTTCTTCGTCTTCCAGTACGTTGACCGTCGCGGGATTGTTCACGCCGCAGGCCTTGAGCACCTGGATCGCACGGCCTGAAAAACCGCACATTGGAAACTGGGCCGTGCCCTTCATAAACAGGACAACGTCGTTGGATTTGACGATCTGGTCAATGCGTTGCTGGGCAGGGGTGGTATTGCTCATGGCGGGATCCTTCAGGTGTGGGGCCATAAAAAGGCCGTAGGGGGTCAGTAACGGGGGTTTCTGCCGGGCAGTTTTCAATGCTTGAAATCTGAAAAAATCGGAATTCAATTAAATGATTATCCCGCCGTTTGATGCCCGGCGCAGGGGGAGGGGTTGTTGATCCTTGATTTGGCATTCATGCCGCGCGACCCGGCCATTGCCCGCCCGAGCAGCGTTCAATACCGGCCAGATCCTGGCGGCTTTGAACCTGCAAGAATCCTTGCTGGGTCAGCAGCTTGCGCACCGCGCCCGCCTGCTCGTAGCCATGCTCCAGCAGGAGCCAGCCGCCGGGCTGCAGGTGCTCGGGCGCTTGCCGGACAATCTGCCGAATGTCATCCAGGCCATCGACACCGGCTGCCAGCGCCTCCAGCGGCTCGTGCACCAATGCGGCCAGATGCGGGTCGGCACTGGCAATATAGGGCGGATTGCTGGCGATCAGGTCGAAGTGGCCGCTGACTTTGTCGAGCCAGCGGCTCTCGATGAACGCCAGTTCCAGCCCCAGCCTTCGCGCATTTTCACGGGCGACACACAGTGCATCAGCGCTCGCATCCACCGCAACGACATGGGCTTGGCGGCCAGCGGCTCGCAGGCTGTGGGCAATGGCCAATGCAATGGCGCCACTGCCGGTGCCCAGGTCAACAATCCTGGGCACTGGCGGGATGCCGGGCGTTTGCAGCAGGTCAAGCGACCACTGCACCAGCGTTTCGGTGTCCGGGCGCGGCACCAGCACGCGAGCGTCCACCTGCAATTCCAGGCCAAAAAACTCCTTGCTGCCGACGATGTAAGCCAGCGGCTCGCCGGAGGCGCGGCGCAAGCTCATCGCCCGGAAACGCTGGGCGACTTCCGCAGTCAGCTCGTCGGTGTCGTGTGCCAGCAGCCAGGCTCTGGCGTCAGGGGTTTTTCCCAGCGCATGAAGCAGCAGCAGCTGGCCGTCCAGCCGCTCCAGCCCCAGGGTCCGGGCGGCGGCCAAGGCCT
>DASUIO010000117.1:0-3994 GCA_036279755.1 Polaromonas sp.
AGCCGGGCCCAAGGCCAGAACATCGACCTGATTCCATCCGTGCTGTTGGGCGCGGTGATTTCGTCGCTGGCGACCCTGCCGCTGTCGTTTCCGTTTGCGGCCTCGCCGCATGACATCGGCCTGCTGGCGTTGCTTGGGCTATTCCAACTGGCGATTCCCTGTGTGCTGGTGGTGCTCTGCGCCAGGGTACTCAAGGCACCCGAGGTGGCCCTGCTGGGACTGCTGGAAGTTATTTTTGGCATTTTGCTGGCGTGGGTTGGTGCCAATGAGGTGCCTGGCTCGAACGTGCTGACCGGTGGGGCGCTGGTTATTGGTGCGTTGGTCATCAATGAACTGATTGGATGGAGGCAGAGGTCATGAATGCTGAGGCTAAAGGAACAGACGTGAAAAATAGCGACGTCAAAAGTGACTCTAAACGCGACGTGATGGTGGAACGCCGGGGCAGCGCCGGGCTCATCACCCTGAACCGTCCCAAAGCCCTTAATGCGCTGTCGCTGCACATGGTGCATGAGTTGCTCAGCACCTTGCAGGCCTGGCGCGACGACCCGGCGGTGCTGGTGGTGGCGATTCGCGGGACCAACAAGGTGGGCCGCCCGGGTAGCCCGGAGAGTCTTTTCGGCGGTTTCTGCGCGGGGGGCGATATCCGTTTTTTCCACCAGGCTGTGCTGGCCGGCGACCCAGCGCTGGAAGATTTTTTCACTGAGGAATACACCCTCAATCACCTCATTCATACCTATCCCAAACCGTTTATTGCCTTCATGGATGGCATTGTGATGGGCGGGGGCATGGGCATCAGCCAAGGCGCGAGAGTCCGCGTCGTCACCGAACACACCCGGATGGCCATGCCTGAAACCAATATCGGTCTGTTTCCGGATGTTGGCGGTGGGTATTTTCTTAGCCGCTGCCCGGGCCATGTCGGTGAGTATCTGGCCCTGACCGGTGACGTCATCGGTGCGGATGAGGCGCTTGGCTACGGGCTGGCAGACGTCAAGCTGGAGGCTGCTCGTCTGCCGGCGCTCTGGGACGACTTGGGCACCCGGACCTTTGGCTCCGCTGCAGCAGTGGATCAATGGATTGCTACTGAATTAATAGCCTCTAGCGCCCTTCCCATAAGCGCTACAGGTCAGATTGATACTTATTTTTCACTGCTGCGGGTGAAACATATCATTGATGCGCTGGAAGGCTCTGAAGATCCCTGGGCGCTCAAGACCGCTGCCACCTTGCGCAAACGCTCGCCCTTGATGCTGCACGTGACACTGGAGCAGATTCGCCGAGCCCGCACGATGACGCTGGCCGACGACCTGCGCATGGAACGCGACATGGTGCACCACTGCTTTCATCTGCGACCTGGTGCCAAGAGCGAAACGATCGAAGGCATACGCGCAGTGGCCATCGACAAGGACTACAAGCCCCGATGGACGCCAGCGCGAATCGAAGAGGTTAAACCTGCCATGGTGACGCCGTTCTTTGAAAGTCCATGGCCTGAGGATGCACACCCTTTGCGAGCGCTTTAGTGTGGTTGCACGCTAGCAAGAGCGCTCGCCGCCACGCTTAGCGGTTTCTCGATTTCATGGCGCGATCAACCTCGCGCTTGCCTTCGCGGTCCTTGATGGTGTCGCGCTTGTCGTGTTCGGCTTTGCCTTTGGCCAGACCGATCTCGCACTTCACCTTGCCCGCCTTCCAGTGCATGTTCAGCGGCACAAGCGTAAAGCCTTTTTGATCGATTTTGCCGATCAGCCGACGAATCTCGTCCTTGTGCATGAGCAACTTCTTGGTGCGCACGGAATCAGGTCGGACATGGGTCGAAGCGGTGCCCAGGGGGTTGATCTGGCAACCGATGAGAAAGAGTTCGCCGTTGCGGATTACCACGTAGCCGTCGGTGAGCTGCACCTTGCCTTCGCGCACGGATTTCACTTCCCAGCCTTCGAGCACCATGCCGGCCTCGAAGCGTTCTTCAATGTGGTAGTTGAAAGTGGCTTTCTTGTTGTCGGCAATGCGCACAGCAGCGGCTGCAGCCTTGGGGGTGAGATTGCTGGCTGGTTTTCCAGTCGGCTTTCCGGATGAGGCCGCGGCTGGTTTTTTGGAGGAGGATGCTTCTTTGGTGGCCATGGCTAAGAGTTTGGGTCGGCATCGACTAATACAATCGTGTCTACCTTTGATTGTATGAAAACCGTTAACAAGTCCGTTCTAATTTGGTATAGCGCCGCTGAAATGTTTGCACTGGTCACCGACGTTGCCAGCTATCCGCAGTTTTTACCCTGGTGCAACCAGGCTTCGATCCTCGATGAGAATGCGCACGGCATGACGGCCAAGGTCGGCATTTCCATCGCTGGCCTCAAGCAAAGCTTCACGACGCGCAACGTGCATGAAAAAGACCGAAAGGTCAGCCTCCAGCTGGTCAAGGGCCCTTTTTCGAAGCTGGAGGGCCAATGGGACTTTCATCCACTGGGCGACGGCACCCAGCGTGCCTGCAAAGTGGTACTCACCTTGCGTTATGACTTCGACAATGCGGCGCTGGCTGCGCTGGTTGGTCCGGTGTTCGACAAGATTGCGGGCAGTCTGGTGGACGCCTTCGTCAAGCGGGCTTCCCAAGTCTATGGCGAGACCTGACGCTCGGTTGCGCTTGAAGATATCCGTGGTTTATTCACCGGCGCCCCGGCAGGTTCGCGAATGGGAACTGGAACTTGCGGCAGGCACCACCGTGGCGCAGGCGCTTGCGGCATGCCAGGTGTTAGAAGCGTTTCCGGAGTGGCAGGCGGCCGGCTTGCGTGTGGGCATCTGGGGCCGAAAAACCAGTTTGGGCCAGGTGCTGCACGACGGGGACCGGGTGGAAATTTACCGTGGCTTGCGGGTAGATCCCAAAGTTGCGCGTCGCGAGCGGTTTAACGGCCAAGGCGTGAAAAGCGCCGGGCTGTTTGCCAAGACCCGGGCCGGCGCCAAAGCGGGCTATTGAAACCGTGATCGGTATTTCGGAAGTGCCGACGACTTTTTCCAGAATTATTTGCAGTCGCTGTCTACGATGCCCTGAAGGCGTTTCATCTCAAGCGCGCGAGCGCTGTCATCCATGATCTCGCGCTCACCTTTGGCATTGGTGACTGCAATCCTGACGCCAGACTGAAAACTGGCCAGCCCTTTCCTGGCGCGTTCACAGTTGTCGGCCCTGGCCATTGCTATTTTTTCTTCTTCAACCTTCTTTTTGGCAGCGTCTTCTTCTTCAGCCTGTTTTTTTCTGGCCTCCAGTTGAGCGTCCTTGCCCGACAGCTTGGGCGCGCTGGCTTTGCCCGCCGCGGCAGAGGCTGCTGTGCCAAGGGATGCTGCCGAGCTCTGACTAGCAGGAACCGCCGCCATCTGATGATTGCCAGGCCGCTTCAGGATGTTTTTGTCCTGAATTTCTGCAGGTGGCGAGCGGTCGCTGAACACCTTGTGTCCGTCCTTGTCAGTCCATTGCCACTGGGCCAATGCTGTCAGCGCAAATGACCCGCCAATGGCGGTCAAAATGAGGTTTTTTATAACAAGTTTGGCGTTCATTTGTTGAGTGTAGCGTTGTGCTGTGGAGTTTTCTGGGGGTATTCAGCTTGAGCGGCTTTTTTGGTCCGGGCAGAAAATTGTGCGTCGGAGTTGGCGCAGGCGGGCTCAAGGGCAAGGGTACAATCGCGTTTTTGGAGCTTTCCCTATGCGCCTACTCGGCAAAGCACTCACCTTCGATGACGTATTGTTGGTGCCAGCATTCTCTCAAGTCCTGCCCAAGGACGCCCTGCTTTCCACCCAGTTTTCCCGCAATATCCGACTGAACCTGCCGCTTGTGTCGGCGGCCATGGATACAGTGACCGAAGCCCGGTTGGCCATTGCCATTGCCCAGGAGGGTGGCATTGGCATCGTGCATAAAAATCTGACACCCCAGCAGCAGGCGGCCGAGGTGGCCAAAGTCAAGCGCTATGAAAGCGGCGTGCTGCGCGACCCGGTTGTGATCTCCCCGACACACACGGTGCGGCAG
>DASUIO010000118.1:0-3019 GCA_036279755.1 Polaromonas sp.
GGCCTCACCTGGTGGTGGGTGGCGAAAAAGGAAAAAGTTCAGCCTGCACCCAAACTTGCAATACCGCTACGCCTGAAAATCACCGCCGAAGGAAGCCTCGCGCTGGCCCTGCCCATCATCATCATTGGCGGCATGAAGTTCGGTGTGTTCACGCCCACCGAGGCGGCTGTGGTCGCGGCGGTTTACAGTTTTGGGGTGGGCATGTTTGTCTACCGCGAACTCAAATGGTCTGAGCTGTACCAGCTGGTGCTGGCTGCGGGCAAGACCACGGCAGTGGTGATGTTTCTGGTGGCCGCGGCCATGGTCAGCGCCTGGCTCATCACGGTGGCCAACATTCCGACCGAAGTCGCCAACATGCTGGAGCCCTTCATGGGCAGCAAGATGCTGCTGATGCTCATCATGATGGTGCTGATCGTGGTGGTCGGCACGGCGCTCGATTTCACGCCGACGGTGCTGATCCTCACGCCGGTGCTGATGCCTGTGGTGCTCAAGGCCGGGATCGATCCGGTTTACTTTGGCGTGATGTTCATCATGAACAACGCCATCGGCCTGATCACGCCACCGGTGGGCACCGTGCTCAACGTGGTGTGCGGTGTCGCCAAGATCAGCATGGATGACGCCTTCAAGGGCGTGCTGCCTTTCCTGCTGGCCGAGCTGGCCGTGCTTTTCCTGCTGGTTCTTTTTCCCCAAATCGTCACTGTGCCACTTCACTGGTGGATGCGCTGACATCTTTTTCCCAACCCCCTGTCGTTCATATTTAAGGAGACAACATGTTTAAACGTAGAACCCTCGTATCAGCCCTCGCCGGCGCAGCCTTGCTGGTGGCGACTTCAGCCTTCGCCCAGTATGCTGAGCGAACCATCAAGTGGACCAACGGCGTGAACGAAGACCACTCAGTCGGACTGGGCGTCAAGAAGATGCAGGAGGTGCTCAATGCCAAGACCGGCGGCAAGATCAAGATCAATGCTTTCTGGGGCGGCTCCGCGGGTGGTGACCTGGCTGGTGCCCAGGCTACGCGTGCGGGTACGCAGGAGATAGTGTGCACATCCGGCTCGGCATTGGTGGGTATCGTCAAGGAACTGGGCGCGTTCGACCTGCCGTTTCTGTTTGCCAACGAACAAGAAGCCTACACCGTGCTGGACGGCCCGGCTGGAAAGTACTTCAACAAGAAGCTTGAAGACGCCGGCCTTGTCAATCTGGCCTACTGGGAAAATGGCTTTCGCAACTTGACCAACAGCAGGCGCGCGGTTAGCAAAATCGAAGACTTTGACGGCATCAAAGTGCGCGTCATGCAGAACACCATTTTCCTCGACACCTTCAAGACACTGGGTGCCAACCCCACGCCGATGGCGTTTGGGGAGGTCTTCACTTCGCTGGAAACCAAAACCATTGACGGCCAGGAAAACCCCTTTTCCACGATCGAGACAGCCAAACTCTATGAGGTCCAGAAGTATCTGTCGATAACGCGTCATGCCTACTCACCCTTCTTTGTGCTTTACAGCAAAAAACTGTGGGATCAGCTCAACCCGCAGGAGCAAGCCGTGCTGCGTGAAGCGGCACTGGAAGGGCAGAAGGTGCAGCGCGATGCCAGCCGTGCGCAGGATGAAAAGTCACTCGCTATCCTCAGAACAAAGGGCATGGTTGTCACTGAGTTTTCTCCTGCCGAGAAGGCCCGTGTCATCGCCAAGCTGAAGCCGGTTTATGACAAGCACGTGCCCAATATCGGCGCCGAGGCTGTTACCGTGATGCTCGACGCCCTCAAGAAAGCACGAGGCGGCTGATCCGGTCCATAGCTGTGTGATGCAAGGCCGCCAGGGGCAACCCTCGCGGCCTTTTTTTCTGGAATCCGAATTTGAAAATCACACAACTTGAACCCATCCACCCGGGCGAGTTTTCCAACATCATGTCCAAGGACTTGCTCACGGAATTACCCAGCGCGAAAAACGGCATGGTCAGGCTCAGTGACAAGCTCGGGCTGGAGTTGCTGCCTGACCGGCACAAGCGCGCAGATGCCGCGGTATGGATCCCGATGCCGAATTAAAGCGTCCGGGTCCAACAAAAATCGGAGTTTTTCCATGAAAATCAAATCGGTCCTTTCTTTCATCCTGCTCCAAAATTTCATGTTGGCACAAGCAGAATATTCAAGCTGAATATTTCCAGATCAACTATAAAAATACACTATGTCGAACGACGTCATCGATCTGCGGTTCTTCGTCGGGGTCACTGAAAGTGGCTCGCTGGCTGAGGCTGCGCGACGCATGGATGTCACGCCATCGGCTGTCTCCCAACGCCTGCGGCAACTCGAGACCCGCCTGGGCCTGCACCTGATCCACCGCAGCACCCGGCGCTTCAGCCTCACGGAGGAGGGCAACCTTTTTTATGCCAGGGCGGTTGAGCTGCTTGCCGAACTCGATGATCTGATCGACAGCCTGCGCATGCGCTCGGGCGACGTCGCCGGGACGCTGCATGTTCGCGGCTCCCTGGGCTTTGGCCGGCACCATCTGGCGCCCGCCATTGCCGATTTTCACGCCATGCACCCCAAGCTCATGGTGTCCTTGACGCTCAGCGATGTGGTATCGATGGCCGATGCGAACCGCTTCGACATGATCGTGCACATCGGCAAGCTCACCGATTCGAGCATGGTCGCCTATCCGATCGCACCCAATGCACGTTTCGTCTGTGCCTCACCTGACTACCTGGCCGGCCATCCGGCGCCACACCAGCCGCAGGAACTGGCGGCACACAACTGCATCGTGCTGCGGGAGAACGAGGAAGACGTCACGCTGTGGCGCTTCCGGAAAAACCGTAAAGAAGTCTCGGTCCGGGTGCCGGCAATACTGAGCAGCAACGATGGCGACGTGGTGCGGCAGTGGGCGCTCCGGGGCAAGGGCCTGATCATGCGTTCGGAGTGGGACCTGGCCGAGAGCCTGGCCACGGGCCGTCTGGTGCGCGTGCTGGAGGACTGGCAGCTGCCCGATGCCGACATCGTCGCCCTGGTGGCGCAGCGCCGTGGCATGTC
>DASUIO010000119.1:0-6735 GCA_036279755.1 Polaromonas sp.
GCGGTAGGTCAGGCCAAAACGGTCGAAAATCCGGCGGTAAGCCTGCGCCATGACTTGGTAGCTGGCTTTGGCACCGGCCTGGTCGCGGTCAAAGCTGTAGGCGTCTTTCATGGTGAACTCGCGCCCCCGCATCAGGCCAAAACGCGGACGGCGCTCATCGCGGAACTTGGTCTGGATCTGGTACAGGTTTTTTGGCAACTGCTTGTAACTTTTGATGTCCTGGCGCATGACGTCGGTGATGACTTCCTCGCTGGTCGGCTGGACCACGTAATCGCGGCCATGGCGGTCCTTGATGCGCAGCATTTCGGGGCCCATTTTTTCAAACCGGCCGGTTTCCTGCCAGAGCTCGGCCGGCTGCACCACTGGCATGCTCATTTCCACCGCGCCGGCGCGGTTCATTTCCTCGCGAACAATGGCCTCCACTTTGCGGATCACGCGCAAGCCCATGGGCATGTAGTTGTAAATGCCTGCGCCCAGTTTTTTGATCAGGCCAGCGCGCATCATGAGCTGATGGCTGACGATTTCTGCGTCAGCAGGGGCTTCCTTGAGGGTGGAAATGAAGAACTGGGAGGCTTTCATGGGCAATTTTTCTGGGTTTGGGGGCTGCAGCCGTGCTGTACGCTTGGCGCTGGCGCCTTCGCTGTGCATAATGGACTCAGTTTAAAAAATTTGAGGTTTGATTATGCTTGACCGGGACGGCTTTAGGCCCAACGTCGGCATCATCTTGCTCAACCAGAGAAGTCAGGTATTTTGGGGCAAGCGTATTCGTACCCACTCTTGGCAGTTTCCGCAGGGTGGCATTGACCGGGGTGAAAGTCCCGAGCAGGCCATGTTGCGCGAGTTGCATGAAGAGGTGGGGCTGTTTCCGCAGCACGTACAGGTGCTGGCCCGTACCCGAGACTGGTTGCGCTATGAGGTGCCTGATCGGTTCATCCGCCGAGATGCGCGCGGACATTACAGAGGTCAGAAACAGATATGGTTCTTGCTGCAGCTGGTCGGTCACGACTGGGACTTTAACCTGCGCGCAACAGACCATCCCGAGTTTGATGCCTGGCGCTGGAACGACTACTGGGTGCCGCTCGATGTCGTGGTGGAGTTCAAGCGGGGCGTATATGAACTGGCACTCACAGAGTTGGCGCGCTTCGTGCCACGCGCTGATTTCCGGTTTGAGCCACGCCCAGACCATCGCAACCGCTACTTGCGCGGCGGCTTGCATCAGCGCGACCAGGCCGAAGGCCATGCCGCAGAGGAAAATTCCCGCGAGGCGAACGACCCGATGCATTCTTACACTGCCAGATTGGGTGCCTCGTTTGAACTGCCCCCCGGCGCCACCTTTGAGCCTGATCCGCAAACCAGTTTCGGCGTGGATACCCCGGTCACAAAAACATGAAATTCAAACCGGCCTTCCTGGGTCTCTTGCTCGGCATCACCTGTACGGCCTGGGCTCAACCTGCGGCGGACGATCCCGACTGGAAAGAATCCGAAGTGCCGCCGCCACCGGCCTTTGATATTAGCAAGCTGCTTGCATTTGACGTATCGCCCAACGCATCGCTGGTCTATGGAGTCGATCCGTCCACTATTCATATTTCCAGCAGCGATGGCCTCGTGCGCTATGTGGTAGTGGCGACCAGTGCCAGCGGGGCAAGAAACGTGATGTACGAAGCCATACGCTGCTCCACCGGCGAATTCAAGACCTACGCCCGCTACTCACCGGATGGTCACTGGAACACGGTAGCTCATCCGGAGTGGCGCTCTCTTTTTGGAAACATGCCGTCCAAACATGCGCTGCGATTTGCCAAGGCTGGCGCCTGCGACAACGCGGCACCTGCAACGTCGGTCGATGTTCTGGTCAATCGGTTAAAAGACCCGTCTTTCGGGACGAAGAACTAGTGCCTGCGGGGTGCCGACGCTTTTAACGTCTCAACGGCTAAGGATCAGGTTGGTGCGGTGGACCATTTCAGACTCACCGGTGTAACCCAGCAGTTTTTCGAATTCCGACGACGCTTTCCGGCAAATCAGCCTGGCTTCGGCGCTCGAATAATTGGCCAGACCGCGCGCGATTTCTGCACCCTCGGTATTCCTGACCGCAATCACGTCACCGCGCGAAAAATCACCCTGCACTGTAGTCATGCCAATGGGCAGCAGGCTCTTGCCTTCGTCACGTACCTTGCGGGCGGCGCCCGCATCCACGGTGACCGCACCGCGCAGCTGCAGGTGATCCGCTATCCATTGCTTGCGGGCCTGCATTTTTTGGGTTTGCGCCACCAGCAGCGTGCCAATCGCCTCGCCTTGGGTCAGCCGGATCAGCGCTTGGGGCTCGCGGCCCCAGGCAATGACCGTAGAGGCCCCCGAACCCGCAGCGCGTTTTGCTGCAAGGATTTTAGTGATCATGCCGCCACTGCCGATGCTTGAACCTGCACCGCCCGCCATGGCTTCCAGGGCCGCATCGCCGGCTATTGCTTCGCGGACAAACTGCGCCGACGGGTCTTTGCGCGGATCAGCGGTATAAAGGCCTTTCTGGTCGGTCAGAATGACCAGGGCATCGGCTTCGACAAGGTTGGCCACCAACGCGCCCAGGGTGTCATTGTCGCCAAACTTGATCTCGTCGTTGACCACGGTGTCGTTCTCATTGATGACCGGCACCACACCCAGTTGTAGCAAGGTCAGCAGGGTAGAGCGTGCATTGAGGTAGCGCTCGCGGTCGGCCAGGTCGGCATGTGTCAGCAGTACTTGCGCGCTGCCAATGCCGTTTTCCCGTAATTTGGTTTCGTACACCTGGACCAGCCCCATCTGGCCGACTGCCGCGGCGGCCTGCAGCTCATGAATGGCCTTGGGGCGGGCGGTCCAGCCCAGCCGTTTCATGCCTTCGGCAATGGCACCGCTGCTCACCATGATCACTTCGCGCCCATCCTTGACGAGGGCTGCCAGCTGCGCGCACCATTGCCCGATGGCGGCGGCATCGAGTCCACGGCCTTCGTTGGTCACCAGGCTGGAGCCGACTTTGACCACGATGCGTTTGGCGTTGCGCAGGACAGGGGAGCCTGATTGATCTTGCATTTTCAGTAGTTTAAGGCTCTATTGCAATGGATACAGGCGAAGGAAGCTATTGTTTAAATAGCAAATCCTGCCCTGTCATGAACCCGGAATCAGCCCGCAACAGGAGGTTGTGGCGGTTCAGGAGGCAACTCGACAAACCGTGGATCAATTTCTTCCTCGGGCTGCTCACTTTTCTGGACTTCTTTGACGTGCTGGTAAATCGTCTTGACGAGTTGTTCGCAGCCCTCGCGCGTCAGGGCGGAAATTTCAAAGACAGGGCCCTTGAACTTGAAGCGCTTGACGAAATCCTTGACGACAGCCGCGCGCTTGTCGGCATCGACCATGTCGAGCTTGTTGAGGACCAGCCAGCGCGGTTTTTTATAAAGTGCTTCGTCGTATTTTTTGAGCTCGCCCACGATCGCCTTGGCCTGGGCGACCGGATCCACGTTTTCGTCGAAGGGTGCCAGATCAACAATATGGAGCAACAGGCGGGTGCGCTGCAGGTGCCGTAAAAACAAATGGCCCAAGCCCGCGCCTTCTGAAGCGCCCTCAATCAAACCGGGCAAATCAGCCACCACAAAGCTTTGTTCCGGGCCGACCCGGACTACGCCCAAGTTGGGGTGCAGCGTGGTGAAAGGGTAGTCGGCAATGCGCGGCCGGGCATTGGATACCGCAGAGATAAAAGTGGATTTGCCTGCGTTGGGCATGCCGAGCAGGCCAACATCCGCCAGCACCTTCAACTCAAGCTTAAGACTTTTTCGGTCGCCGGGCCAGCCTGGTGTCTTGCTGCGCGGCGCGCGGTTGGTTGAGCTTTTAAAGCGCAGATTGCCAAAACCGCCATCGCCTCCTTTGGCGATCAGGATTTGCTCGCCAGGCACCAGCAGTTCAAAAAGAACCTCGCCGGTTTCGGCGTCGGTGAGGATGGTGCCGACCGGCATTTTCAGGATGACGTCGTCGCCCTTGGCGCCGAACATGTCAGAGCCCATGCCATGCTGGCCATTGCGGGCCTCATGACGGCGTGAAAACCGGAAGTCGACCAGGGTGTTCAGGTTGATATCCGCGACTGCATACACATGGCCGCCTCGCCCGCCATCACCACCGTTCGGGCCGCCGAACTCTTTGTATTTTTCGTGGCTGAACGAGACGCAACCGCTCCCGCCATCGCCAGCGGCAATGTCAATATAGGCTTCGTCAACAAATTTCATGATGGGATAGGGTGGAGTGGAGCGATGTACTTGGGGTCAGTTTACAAACAAAAAAGCCCCGACAGGTCGGGGCTTCGATGTCGTCGAAGTGATCAGCTTACGCTGCAGTCACATTGACGGTGTGCTTGTTCAGCGCGCCCTTGATGCAGAAGGAAACCGCACCATCAATCAGTGCAAACAAAGTGTGATCCTTGCCGATGCCGACATTGACGCCTGGGTGAAACTTGGTGCCGCGCTGGCGCACGATGATGCTGCCTGCGTTGATCACTTCGCCACCAAACTTCTTGACGCCCAACATTTTTGGCTTTGAATCGCGTCCATTGTGCGTCGAGCCGCCGCCTTTTTTATGTGCCATTTTTCATTACTCCTGGTACTTTTCTGCTTAACCGACGATAGCGCCGATTTGCAGTTCAGTGAAGTTTTGCCGGTGACCCTGGCGTTTCTGATAGTGCTTGCGACGACGCATTTTGAAAATGGTCACTTTGTCGTGCCTGCCGTGAGCCACAATTGTGACTGTAACAGTTGCGCCGGACACCAAGGGCGTACCAACCTTGATTGTGCTGCCTTCTCCGACAGCCAATACCTGGTCAATAACGATCTCTTGGCCTACGTCCGCAGCAATCTGTTCTACTTTAATTTTTTCTCCAGTAGCAACCTTGTATTGTTTGCCACCGGTTTTTATGACCGCGTACATTTAAGACCTCGTAAATTGAGTTCTGCGGACGTATTTCCACAGAGCCCGATATTCTATCACGATGGGTTGAATAGGCCTGACCCGAGGCTTGGGGGTAGCCTTTCAGGGTAATCACGCAGGCCGCAGCCTGATGCCTGGGAGCCTGTCTGACGTAAAGGAAATCGGCTGCAAATCCGCCTGGACGGTCCATATTTCGCCGCTTTCAGGAAATGGGGGGTAGTAGAGCCCAATTTCCTCCCGCAAAATCGACAAGATCCGTCCCATCCCAGTCGAATTTTCGCTTCGATTCTTTAAGCCCGGCAGGCTACTGGAAGCTGGCTTTCTATAATCTGCCCACACTTAACGTCTGGATCCCCTTTTGTCTGCCAATTCTTCAAGTACCGCTGCTGCTCTCGCCCTGATTGCTGACGACATGCGCGAAATGGACGCGGTGATCGAGCGTCGCCTCAAATCCGAGGTGCCATTGGTCAGCCAGGTTTCGCGGTACATCGTGGCTGCTGGTGGCAAGCGACTGCGGCCAGTCCTGTTGCTGCTGATGTGCGGCGCGCTGGGTTACCGCGGCGATCAGCGCTTCAATCTGGCGGCCGTGGTCGAGTTTATTCACACCGCCACCCTGCTGCATGACGACGTGGTCGACGAGTCCACGCTGCGCCGCGGTCGTGCTACGGCCAATGAGGCTTTCGGCAATCCTGCGAGCGTGCTGGTAGGCGATTTTCTGTACTCCCGGGCCTTCCAGATGATGGTGGATGCCGGCGATATGCGCATCATGCAAACCCTCGCGGAGGCCACCAATGTGATCGCCGAAGGGGAAGTGCTGCAACTCATGAACATGCATGACGCGACGCTGTCCGAGGACGGCTATCTTCGGGTGATTCGCTCCAAGACGGCCAAACTTTTCGAGGCCAGTGCCCGTCTGGCGGCCTTGCTGGCACAGTCCTCCGCCTCTGTTGAGCAGAGCTGCGCAGACTACGGACAGGCGCTGGGCACCGCATTTCAGGTCATTGATGATGTGCTGGACTATGACGGCGACGTCTCGGCAATGGGGAAAAATCTGGGGGATGACCTGCGCGAAGGCAAGGCGACGCTGCCTCTCATCATAGCGATGCAGCGCGGCACCGAGCTGGAGCGCGCCACCATCCAGCAAGCCATTGAGACGGGCGGAACGGACCAGATGGCGCAGATTATTGCGATCGTGCATCAGACGGGTGCCTTGCGGGCAACGCGTGATGCCGCCGCCGCGGAGGCCCAGCGCGCGCTGAACGCCCTGCAAGGGTTGCCGGAAAACCGTTACAGTAATGCTTTGAGACAGTTAGCCTCTGAATTGCTGGAAAGGCAATCCTGACGGTTTTGTCGAGGCGGGGTGTAGCTTAGCCAGGTAGAGCGCTACGTTCGGGACGTAGAGGCCGGAGGTTCGAATCCTCTCACCCCGACCAGATTTCTTCAATGGAATCAATGGTCTAGCTTGATACGGAACAGCCAGCGCTGGCGAAAACCAGCGAAAAGGGGCGAAATGCTCCAAATCTGCTCCAAATCGGGTTGCGGCGCGATTCGTTTGCCTGCGCTTGTCTGCGCTGACAAGCACGCCTGACCCGCTCTTTTGGGGTTGAGCCAAGCCAGCACAGTGCCAGAAATGCGTTATCTAAAACGCGTTTTTTAGCGCCACGTGGCAAAAAGGCTATGCCAAACTGCAGGTCGCCCTGGAGTCGCGCGCCAAAGTGAAGGCGTGCATAAAAAAAGATGAAGAGGAGTGCAGCCGCGGACTGTTCATCGATTGCATCAAGCCCAACCAGATGAGCTTGG
>DASUIO010000120.1:0-2412 GCA_036279755.1 Polaromonas sp.
TGGGCTGGGCAAGGGGTCTTTAACGCAAGTTAGGGGCTCCCGGCTGTAAAGATAATTTTATCGGCTGGCTCCAGGCTGGGTACCTTAACCCGGGGCGAGAAAATAGGGTGCTGGCGTCCTGTGTAGCGTGCGACTGCGCGATACAGGTGGCGAGACTCAAATCAGACCGCTAAACATGTAGATCTGCTCGAAAAAGGCTTGCGGACGGGGGTTCAAATCCCCCCAGCTCCACCATACCCCTAAGACCAACCACTAATCCGGTTGGTCTTTTTTTGCCTAAAATTTCCATACCATGACGGATTTTTAGGGTCAGGCTGCTGGTGACAGTTGTGGCGGCAGGTGGTTAAGCGAACTAAATCAACGCAGCCAATCGGGTTCCCTGATCAATCGCGCGCTTGGCGTCCAGTTCGATGGCTTCCTCGGCGCCGCCAATCAAATGTGTTTTGATACCTGCCGCGCGCAGCGGCCCCAGCAGCTCGCGCAAGGGCTCTTGACCGGCGCACAGAACGATGTTGTCCACAGTGAGCACCGTGCCGTCTGAGCGCTTTTCGCCGAAGGTGATGAAAAGACCGAGGCCTGAGCCTTCTTCGCCTATGCGTTCGTAGTTCACGCCTGACAACATTTCCACGTTTTTCATCTTCAGCGCGGCGCGGTGAATCCATCCTGTGGTTTTGCCGAGGTTTTTGCCTGGCTTGCCGGGCTTGCGCTGCATCAGGGTGATTTGGCGGGCGGGTGGCGTGCTGTGGGGCCGGACCACGCCGCCGCGCACTTCACCCGGATCGGCCACACCCCATTCGGCCATCCAGGCAGTCAGGTCGAGCGCGGTGGAGTGGCCCGGTGGCGTGACCAGAAACTCGGCCACGTCAAAGCCGATGCCGCCCGCACCGATCAGCGCCACACGCTGTCCCACCGGCTGGCGGCCCAGCAGCACGTCGATGTAGCTCAGCACTTTGGGATGGTCTTGCCCAGGGATGCGCGGGTTGCGGGGTGTCACGCCGGTGGCCAGAATGACCTCGTCAAATTGCTGGGCCAACAGGTCGGCGGCTTCCACGCGGCTGTTCAGATGCAGCTTGATGCCTGTGCGTGCGATGCGTTGGCCGAAGTAGCGCAAGGTTTCTGCAAACTCTTCCTTGCCGGGCACGCGTTTGGCAAGGTTGAACTGGCCGCCGATGGTGTCGGCGGCGTCGTACAAGGTGACGTCGTGGCCGCGCTCGGCCAAGGTGGTGGCGGCCGCCAAGCCAGCGGGGCCTGCGCCAATCACCGCAACACGCTTTTTCGCCGGTGCGATGTGGATGACCAGTTCGGTTTCATGTCCGGCGCGCGGGTTGACGAGGCAACTGGCCAGCTTGCCTTTGAAGGCATGGTCCAGACAGGCCTGGTTGCAGGCGATGCAGGTGTTGATCTCGTTGCTGCGGTCTTGCGCGGCTTTGTTCACGAACTCGGGGTCGGCCAAAAAGGGGCGCGCCATGCTGACCATATCGGCGCTGCCATCGGCCAGCACCTGTTCGGCGACTTCGGGCATGTTGAGCCGGTTGCTGGTGATCAGCGGAATATTCAGCCCCGCCGCTTGCAGCTCGATGCGCAGTTTTTTGGTGACCCAGGTGAATGCGCCGCGTGGCACGGAGGTGGCTATGGTGGGCACGCGGGCTTCATGCCAGCCAATGCCGCTGTTGATCAAGGTGGCACCCGCCGTTGCTACGGCTTTGGCGAGCAGCACGACTTCTTCCCAGCTGCTGCCGTCGGGAATCAGGTCGATCATCGAGAGGCGGTAGATCAGGATGAAGTCGGGCCCAACCGCTTCGCGGGTGCGTCGCACAATCTCGACCGCCAGGCGCATGCGGTTGGCGTAGCTGCCACCCCAGTCATCGGTGCGGTGGTTGGTGTGGGTGACGAGAAACTGGTTGATCAGGTAGCCTTCGCTGCCCATGATCTCGACGCCATCGTAACCCGCATCGCGCGCCAGCTGGGCGCAGCGGATGAAGGCGCGGATTTGCCGTTCAATGCCGCCCACGCTCAGCTCACGGGGGGTAAAAGGCGAAATCGGGCTCTGGATGCGCGAGGGTGCCACGCAAAGCGGGTGATAACCGTAGCGGCCGGTGTGCAGGATTTGCAATGCGATCTTGCCGCCTTCAGTGTGCACCGCGTCGGTGACCTGCTTGTGGCGGCGGGCCGCGCCAGAACTGGCCAGCATGCCTGCAAACGGCTTGGTCCATCCCACTATATTGGGGGCAAAACCGCCTGTGACCATCAGGCCCACACCGCCCCGGGCGCGCTCCGCAAAATAAGCTGCCATGGCCGGGAAATGCTTGCGCCCGTCTTCCAGGCCGGTGTGCATGCTGCCCATCAGCACCCGGTTTTTGAGCGTGGTGAAACCCAGGTCCAAGGGGGCCAGCAGGTGAGGATAGGGGGAAG
>DASUIO010000121.1:0-2262 GCA_036279755.1 Polaromonas sp.
AAATTGAAGCTGTGCGCGGCTTTCAGCACCTGCTCGTAGGCAGGCAAGGCCAATTGCGCTTCGATCAAGTGTTTGGCCTGCTTTTCATGCGCGGTGAAAGCCGTGAACAGGAAGTCGGCGTCGGAATGCTCGAAGTTGTAGGTCGATTGCTCGACCTCGTTTTGCTTGTACACATCGCCATAGCTCAGGCCTTCGGTCCACATCAGGTTGTAGACGTTGTCTACCCCCTGCAGGTACATGGCCAGGCGCTCCAGGCCATAGGTGATCTCACCCGTGGCGGGCTTGCAGTCAATGCCGCCGACCTGCTGGAAGTAGGTGAACTGCGTGACTTCCATGCCGTTGAGCCAGACTTCCCAGCCCAGACCCCAGGCGCCGAGTGTCGGGTTTTCCCAGTCGTCCTCGACAAAGCGGATGTCGTTTTGCTTCAGGTCAAAACCCAGCGCTTCGAGGCTTCCCAGGTAGAGTTCCAGAATATTGGCCGGTGCCGGTTTGAGCACGACCTGGTACTGGTAGTAGTGCTGCAGGCGGTTGGGGTTTTCGCCATAACGACCGTCTTTTGGGCGGCGGCTCGGCTGCACGTAGGCGGCTTTCCAGGGCTCGGGGCCCAGCGCCCTTAGAAAAGTAGCGGTGTGCGATGTCCCGGCGCCGACTTCCATGTCGTAGGGCTGCAGCAGGGCGCAACCTTGCTCGGCCCAATAGGACTGCAGCTTCAGGATAATTTGCTGGAAAGTGAGCATAGGTATGGGTTGTGACTAAAGCACGACGCCTGTGTAGGCGCCGGAGGCAGCGACACCGCAGCCGGTTATCGCCAAACTGTTCATTTTACGCGGCGCAAAAGCGTCGGGACCGGGACTTTAGCGGCGCCGAAAAACCAGCGCCAGCCCCACCACGGCCAGGCCCAGCATCCACAGCGGCCACAAGCCATAACGCGAAACCCACCAGGCGTAGGGCGTGATGCCGCTGCGGCCCTCGACCTCACCGACCAGTGCACCGCGCGTGTAGCGCGGCAAGGCATGCGTGACCTGGCCGCGATGATCAATGATGACGGTGGCGCCTGTGTTGGTGGCGCGAATCATGGGCCGGTCGAACTCAAGCGCCCGCATGCGCGAAATCTGCAGGTGCTGGTCGATCGCAATGGTGTTGCCAAACCAGCCGATGTTGCTGAGATTGACAAAAATCGTGGGCGCCAGCGCGGCATCCGCAAAGCGCGCGCCCAGTTCTTCGCCAAACAGGTCTTCGTAGCAAATATTGGGCGCCAGCCGCTGGCCTTGCCAGTCGAATGACGGCTGCACCACCGTGCCGCGATTGAAGTCGCCCAGCGGGATATTCATCAGCTCGGTAAACCACCGGAAACCCGTCGGAATGAACTCACCAAACGGCACCAGATGGTTTTTGTCATAGCGGTAGGGTTCGCTCTGCCCGGGTTGGCCCGGTTTAAGGCCGACCACCGAGTTGCTGTAGCCCACTTCATAACTGCCCAGCGGCAGGCCGATCAGCGCGGCCTGCTGGCCGGTGGCAAAACGGGTCTGCAGCGCCTGCCAGTAGCCGCCCGGCAGTTGCTGCGGCAGCAGGGGAAGAGCGGTTTCGGGGGCGACCACCAGCGCGGTTTTGGCGTCACGCAGCTGCTCGCCGTACCAGCGCAGCGCCGTAGCGACGCCAGTACCGCTCTCGAATTTTTCGTCCTGGGGAATATTGCCCTGCAGCAGGGTGACCGGCAGGGCATCAGGCGGTGCCGGCGCGTTCTGGACGTGAAAGGTGTTCAGCACCGGCAGCCAGGCCAGCGCCACGCTCAAGAGAACAAGGCTAAGCGCCGCCAGCCAGCGCGTCCTGCGCGCACGCAAGGCCATGGCCAGCCCGGCGGCGAGCAACGCCGCCAGAAAGCTCAGGCCGTGCACGCCGACCCAGGCCGCCAGCGGCCCGGCCCAGCCGTCCACATGGGCGTAGCCGCCTTCACCCCAAGGAAAACCGGTGAACAGCTTGACGCGGGCCAATTCGGCCAGCAACCAGAGCGCGGCAAAAACAAACGCCCGTCGTACCCGCCCGGCGGGCGCCAGCATCACAAATAGCCCAGAGGCGGCGGCGTAGTAAAGCGCCAGAAAAGCCGCAAGCAACACGATGGCAAGCACCGTGAGCGGCGCGGCCAGGCCGCCGTACTCGTGCATGGAAATAAACAGCCACCAGAAGGTGCCGCACAGCATCGCCGTGGCAAACAGCCCGCCCATCCAGGCGGCGCGCTTCCAGGAGCGACATCCATCGAGTTGC
>DASUIO010000122.1:0-4385 GCA_036279755.1 Polaromonas sp.
TGCGCTGCACGACCTGATGGACCGCGCGGTGAACGAACAGGAAGTTGCGGCCATTCGCCTAACGCTGGTGGAAACGCCCGGAGTCAGCGGCGTGCATGACGTGCGCACGCGCAAGATGGGCGACATGATCGTCGTTGACGCCCACATCGAGGTCGATGCCTCGATCAGCGTTGAGGCTGGCCACGACATTGCCGTCGCGGCACGTCAGCGTGTGATGCAACGCCATCGCGTGTTGAACCTGATGACCCATGTGGACCCGTGGCGGCGACCCGATCTGGACCACGCGGCGCCCACTGCGCCCTGAGTCAACTTGGCCAATGCCCGCAGACTTCACCCTTGACGATGGTCTGAGCGAAGTCCAGGCGCGTCAGCGCCTCGCCCAGGACGGCCCGAACGAACTGCCCGCATCCCGACCGCGGGGTGTGCTGCACCTGTTCCGCGACGTGGTCTCGGAACCCATGTGCCAGCCATGATCAACGTTTCTTTTCCTGGGGGGAGGATCATTCAGGGCATGTGCGAGCGCGTCCAACGCACGATGTCTGCGGCGCTCATGGCGACGGGCTGGCGCGCCACTTCGCGGCCGTTAACGAACAGCGCCAGTATCGAAATGCTGCGAATGTGAAAGCGCGCAATCAGCTGCTGATTTTGTAGCAAATGCCATATCATGGCGAGCGTCAAGCCCTGCGCTTAAACTTGACAGTTCGGACTGCAGCGCATCGCCAGCGCGATGTACGCTTCATTCCAAGCGCACTTTTATCGGTCAGCCGTTTCACAATACGCCTCCGCAAGTCACCTCGAAAGACGCCTTGCGCCCGCCCTTCACCCTTTCCTAAAGCCCCTCTGCTCATGCCATTTTCTTCACTGGGCCTGTTGCCCGCCCTTCTGAGCGCTCTTGCCGAAAAGGGCTACGTCGCACCCACGGCCATTCAGACGGAGGCCATTCCGGCGATTTTGCAGGGCCTGGATGTGGTGGGCTCGGCCCAAACCGGCTCTGGCAAAACGGCCGCGTTTGCACTGCCCATGCTGCAGCGGCTGGCTGAGGCACCCGGCCAGGCGCATCGGCGCACCCGCGGCTTGATCCTGGTGCCCACGCGCGAACTGGCGGCACAGGTGGGTGAAGCCATCGTCAGCCTGGCCAAATACCTGCCACAGCGGGTGAAGGTTGCCGTGGTGTTCGGCGGCGTGTCCATCAATCCGCAAATGATGAACCTGCGCGGCGGCGCCGACATCATCGTGGCCACCCCGGGGCGCCTGCTCGACCTGATTGACCACAACGCGCTGACCCTGGCGTCGGTGTGTACGCTGGTGCTGGACGAGGCCGACCGCTTGCTGGACCTGGGTTTCGGCGAGGAACTGGGCCGCATTCTTGCGCTGCTGCCAGCGCAGCGGCAAAACCTGTTTTTCTCAGCCACGTTTCCACCCGCCATTGAGGCGCTGGCCGCCAGCATGTTGCACAACCCCCTGCGCATTGAAGTGCAAGCGGCAGCACAAGGCGAGCCCGACATCGTGCAGCGAGCCATCGAAGTGGATGCGGGTCGGCGAACCCAGCTGCTGCGCCATCTGGTGCAAAGCGAGCACTGGAGCCGGGTGCTGGTGTTTGTGGCGACCAAGCATGCAGCCGAAATCGTGGCCGACAAGCTGCGCAAAGCCGACATTGAGGCCGAACCCTTTCATGGCGAGCTGAGCCAGGGCAAACGCAACCAGGTGCTGCAGGATTTCAAGCTGAAAATTTTGCAGGTGGTAGTGGCCACCGATGTCGCCGCGCGAGGCATTGACATTGCCCAGTTGCCAGTGGTGGTGAACTACGACCTGCCACGCTCAGCCGTTGACTACACGCACCGCATTGGTCGCACCGGCCGCGCGGGCGAAAGCGGCATGGCCATCAGTTTTGTGAGTGCTGACACCGAAGCGCACTTCCGGCTCATCGAAAAACGCCAGCGCCTGAGCGTGCCGCGCGAGCAAGTTGCAGGCTTTGAACCCGTTCAAACCGGGGAGCCCCTGGGCGCACCTTCATCGAATGGCGGGATCAAGGGCAAACGCCCGAGCAAGAAGGACAAGCTGCGCGAAGCCGCGGCGCGCGGGCAAGCACCGCAAAAAGAGTAAGCCAGCGGGCAGCCGAAGCTGCGGCCTATTCGGTATCCGCTTCGCTGCCAGCGTCACGCGGCTTGGCGGTCCGCAAGCCATGTTTGGTCACGATTTCGACGTAAAACTGCTCGCCACCTTCCTGAACAAGCGTGTCAATCAGGCCCATGAGCGTGGCGAAGTGCACCACCGCAGCCGTCGCTTCACTGGTGCCAAACTTGCAATCAAAGTCCCAGTAGTCAACGCCTGCGGGCAGGGCCCGGCTTCGTTCCCGTTTGACGTATTTACGGATATCGTGTTTGCTGGCTTCCAGCAAGCGATCACGGTTCTTGCCTTCGATGTTGAGTAGGTACGTTTTTCTCACGGGTGTCCTTGATGTGTCGTCTGGTCGGTGCGATATCACCCCTTGCGGACGTGATTCAGAAGCGTTCGATTATCAGGCCAAGGATTGGTCCCACTGATCTGCGGACCATGTCGGCCGGCGTCTGCCGGGGTCAAGAAGCCAGAAGCGCCTGGTCTATCGCCTCGTGCAGGTCCTTCTTCAGGTCGGAAGAAACCTTGGTGAATACGCCGTTGAGATAAAACGCAGGCGTTGCCTGCAAGCCAAGATGCCGTCCACCCAGCACATGCTCCTGCACGCGCTGCAGGTAGACATGGTCGCTCATTTCGTTCCGGTAACGTGGCATATCCAGGCCTAGCCGCGCGGCGTAGTCAAGCAAGTGCTTTTCTGTCAGGTGCTGCTGGTTTGTAAAAAGCAGCTCATGCATGGGCCAGAATTTACCCTGGGCACCGGCCGCTTCTGCCGCTTCGGCGGCCAATTCTGCATGAGGATGGGCCTCCCGCAGCGGAAAGTGACGGAAGACGAAGCGCACCTGCGGACCAAAATGCGGCAGCATGATTTTCAGGGCCGCGTAGGCCTGAAAGCACGACGGACATTCAAAGTCGCCATACTCAATGAGCGTGACGGGGGCGGATGCCGGACCCTGAATATGATCGGTTGCCTCGTCAGGCAATAGCAGCTGATCCAGCTTGATCCTGGCGGTCATGGTGCTCACCTTTCAACAATGCATTCAACAACAGTCAGCAAAGCAGCCATGGGCTGCCGCACCCATGATGAATGCGGCAGCACAGGCAAGATGAAGATCGGCAACCCGGCGTTGGCGATCAGCCTGCCGCGTTCTCCAGCGCTTCATCAAGCGCCTTGCACGAGGGTGCGCACACGGCTTGGGATTTACCCAGCACCTTTCGCGTGCCCATCATGGAGCGGGCGCGATGCTTGCCGCACATAAAACACGACATGGTGGCAGCGAACGGCGACCCCGACACCTTGGACTTGTAGCGCAGGCCGTCAGCGAGGACGGCGGTTTTGGCATCAGCTCTTGCCATAGTTTGGATCTTCCTTGGGTTGGTTTATTGAACGGTTCATGGCCCGGCTTAGCGCCTCTTTAGCCTGCCGCTCTGCAGCGAGCGAGGCGCCCAGCGCGGAGCGGCAGAGACCCGCATACTGGTAATTGACGTTTTCATACAGCTCGGCAGCGGCTGGATGGGTATCGAGCAAGGCGCCTAGCGCCGTACCGGGCTCGACATCGCCCAGTTCATTGACCAAGTGCAGCACCACAGAGCGGTACTGCTCGGCGCCCACCGGCACGGCACTTCGTTCCAGCCGCTCAAGCAGTTCAGCCAGCACGTGAGTTACCGTCAGATCGGTTTTGAGTGAGAGTGGTTTGGTGGTGTTCATTGATCAAATCTGGGGATTCCTTCCCCAAATACAAGCACTTTTCGAGCCAAGGCATAGCCTGCTGCGCTTGCTTAGCCCGCTCTGGGCGCGCCCGAACTACTATACTTTTTATAGCTACTAGTGCTTGTCTGCTGTGGTCTTTGGGGATATTTTACCCCTAAAATTGGATCGCTCGCTGTCCCTGCATTCCGTAAGGTTTTTCCTGCGCACCCGATCACGCGGGCAGTTCCTTCACGGACAGGTGGATCACCAGCAATTTTGCGGGGGTCCGCCAGGCTGACTTCATCCCGAAAGCAGAGGCCAGAACGCCCCCTGCTGACCCTGCCAGCGCAACGGCTAATGCCAGACCGGTGGAAACATTCATAAAATGGCAGCATGTCGTCATGATCTGCTTTCTGAGTTTTTTGCATTTGCCTGCGAGTTAATGAAAAAAAACCAGATTCTGTAAACATTGACTAAAACAGTAACGAATAAGAATTAATTTTTTTATATCCAAAACACCTATAACTACATCTTCACGAAAGAACTACGCCCATGGCACGCCTCGTTAAATGCATCAAGCTCG
>DASUIO010000123.1:0-3341 GCA_036279755.1 Polaromonas sp.
CGACCACAAGATCAATACCGCCTTGTGCCCGGGTGGCAAGGAACGCATGCGTCGACTGATGAATGTGGTGGAGTCCGGCCGTATCGATTTGGGGGTGATGGTCACGCACCAGTACAAGCTGGACAACATCGTCGAGGCCTATGACTTGTTCGCCAACCAGCGCGATGGCGTGTTGAAGGTGGCCATCAAGCCGCGGTGAGCTCGGTAGACGGACTCAGCTAACCAAGCAAAAGCCTTCGCGCGCTTTGTTTTCCGTTTTCTGTGACAACAGGTCCACCGCCGCCTGTGTGAGCCGACCCATAGCTGGCAGAAGCGACCGCGCCTTGTCAGGCGGTGATCTGTATCCCGGCATCGCGCATTTCTCCACGGGCTTTCTCGCCGCCTTGGGATGCCACCGGCCGTGTGGCGCTTTCGATGAGAACAACTTCAAAACCTTCCCTGCGCGCATCAAGCGCGGTCGCGAGCACACACACATCCTCGGCGAGACCGCCGATCCACAAGCGTCTGATGCCCTCCTGGCGGAGCTGGGCGGCAAGCCCGGTCTGATCGAAGGCCGAGTTCTGGTCCTGGTCAAAGCGCACCCCCTTGGTCACTTTGACAACCGAGTCGGGCAACTCGAGATCAGGGTGGAAGCGCGCCCCGTCGCTGTCCTGGATACAGTGCGGCGGCCAGAGCCCACCGCGCCCGGAGAAACTGATATGCCCCACGGGGTGCCAATCGCGCGAGGCATATACCGGCACGCCCCTGGCGACGGCCTTCGCAATCCAGTGGTTGAGCACAGGAACGACTGCGTCACCCTCCTCGATCGGCAATGCGCCGCCTGGGCAGAAGTCTTTCTGCACATCGACCACGATCAGGGCATCGCCGGGTTTCAATTCATGGGCCATTGGGGTTTCCTCTTGCATCGCTGCATTGCCATCGGGGTTCAGGAAGCGACCTCCTGCTCAACCTTGCGCTGAAAACTGGAAAGCGCCGCGCTCACCACAACCGGATAAGGCGGGTCGGCGTCGGGTATCTGCCTTATTGGCGCGGGCAGGCGGGCGATCTGCGCTTGCGCAAGGCGGCGCAGGGTCTTGAGATCGACCCTCCCTGCCGGCAGGCGCTGGCCTTCGCGCATCACCGTCACCAGCAGCGGCCGGCCAGGCAGATCCTCGCCGGCGCGGGCAATCGTATCGCGAACGTCCTGCCCCTCTTCCTCGACGCGGAAGATCTGCTTGCGGCCCGGCAGCACCGGTTTGCCGCTCGACAGCTTCAACCTGCCCCGGCCGGCATACTCACAGAGCTTGTAGGCGATATCGAGGGCTGGCGCATCGCTTGACACGCCCATGGCAGTGCCGACACCAAAGCCGTTGATCGGTGCGCCCGCAGAAACGAGTTGCGCGATGGCATCCTCATCAAGGCCACTGCTGGCAAAGATTTCGACCCGGTCCAGACCTGCTGCGTCCAGCGCCCGACGCGCTTCCCGCGAGAGCGCGAGCAGGTCACCGGAGTCGAGGCGTACAGCCTTTACGTGGAAGTTCTCCCCCAGCGCTCTTGCCAGGTCGATGACCTTGTGTATCCCCGCAATCGTGTCGTAGGTGTCCACCAGGAGCACCGTTTGAGGGTAGAGCCTCGCGAATGCGCGGAAGGCTGCGGCTTCGTCCTCATGGGCCTGGATGTAGCTGTGCGCCATGGTCCCGGTTACCGGCACTCCGTAGCGCTTGCCGGCCAGGACATTGGAGGTCGCGGCGACGCCGCCGATATAAAAGGCGCGAGCCGCCTTCATGGCCGCATCGATGCCGTGCATCCGCCTGGGACCGAAATCGACCACCGGGCGCCCCGCGGCCGCTGACACCATCCGCTGCGCCTTCGAGGCGAGCACCGTCTGCAATTGGATCTGGTTCATGACGAATGTCTCGATCAGTTGCGCCTGCGGCAAAGGCGCAATGACCTCCAGGATCGGCTCGTTGGCGAACACCGGTGTGCCCTCGGCGACGGCCCGAACTTCTCCGCTAAACCGGAAGTTGCGGAGCCAGTCGAGAAAGCGCTCGGAGAATGGCCCCAGCGAGCGCAGATACGCAATAGCCTCATCGCTGAAGTGCAGGTTCTCCAAATAGCTGAGGACGGTGTCGAGACCGCAGGCCAGCAGGAAGTTTCGCCGGGCGGGCAGACGGCGGACGAAGAGAGTGAAGACCGCCTCTTCCATCATCTCCTCATTGAAATAAGCCTGGAGCATGGTCAGCTCGTAAAGATCGGTGAACAGGGCGAGTTCATCCTGCGCTGCGCCTTCTACAGAGTGTGCCTCTCCCGGATACGGATTGTTCGTGTTCATCGCATGGTCCCTGTCACCTCTCTATTTGTTACCACGCCGAATCAGCGTCCAGAGCGGATATTGCAATCAGCTCTCAGGCGGCGATTCCGCGAGTTCCTCAAGCATCCGCTCGTGAATGTGCAAGTCCGCGGCATTAAACAGAACGAAACGGATGTATTTAACTGATGAAAGGTTTGGCAGTTCGCCGATGACCGCCTTCAAGGCAACCCGCGCCGCCGCTGCCATGGGATAGCCAAAGGCACCCGCCGAAAGGGCTGGAAAGGCGATGGATCGGATGCCATGCTGCGCCGCCAGACGGAGCGCATTGCGGTAGCACGCGGCCAGCAGGCCCTCGGCCGGCTCGTCACGTCCGTAGACCGGCCCGAGGCAATGGATCACATAGCGGTTGGGCAGCTTGTGCGCGCCGGTAATAACGGCCTGTCCCGGGCGGATGGGCGCGAGCGGCTGGCACTCTTTTTCCAGGCCCGGACCCGCCGCACGATGGATCGCGCCAGCCACACCGCCGCCGATGCGCAGCTCAGCGTTGGCTGCATTGACGACCGCATCCATGTCGGGCTGATTGGCGATATTCCCCTGCACGCACTCCATCGTTACACCGCGGATAGCTCGCTTGGTCATGCTTGTGTTTCACCTTCTGTGCGCGCCCTCCACACGAAAAATGGCGAACGGCTCGCGTCGACCAAATGATATATCGATTCCAATCCGCCACTGAATTATTGCGGTGTCATTGGGCCTCAGCTGGAATTCGTGACCTGCGGTTGACCAGCACAATGCCCGCCGCCACTGTGGCCAGTGCCGTCAGCAGGCCGGGCGTCACGCTTTCATGCAGCCACAGCGCACCAAACAGCAGGGCAAAGAGCGGCGTGAAAAATACAAAGACCGAAATTTTCGTGGCCGGGTAGTGGCCGAGCATCCACATCCAGGCCAGATAGCTGGCAAAAGCCCCGATCACCGTCTGCAGCAGGAGCGAGGTGATGGCAAACGGGCTGAACTGCCAGACCCAGACTTCTCCCAGCGCCATAGACAGCGC
>DASUIO010000124.1:0-8974 GCA_036279755.1 Polaromonas sp.
GGCCAGGGCGCCCGACAAAGTTGCATCCAGCGTAAGCGGGCCATGCGAAGGCAAAACGGCGCGTCCGCTGTAGCGGCCACTGGCCACCTGCGCGCTGAGCAACTCAAGCTGATGCTGCAGGCCGTTGAATTCGTAGCGCCCTGATATGCCGGAGGCTGCAAGTACTGTATGAGCGGTGGGGCCGGTCCAGCGCAACTCGCCGACGGAAAATGCATCGAGCACCACTGACAGGGGAAGAACCAGCGCATCGGGTGGGCCGGTGGAGGGTACGGCAGCGGGTACGCGCTGGTCATCCACATGCACAGTGGCGGTGCTCAGGCGGTCGAGCTTGAGCGTGCCTTGCAGCAGCGCCCAGGGCTGCCAGGCCAGGCTGACATCGCGGGCGTCGACGCTCAAGCCTTCCTTCTGCCACACCAGCCTGTCGATGTGTCCACCAGAACGCAATGAGCCGGTGGCGCGCTCCGCGCTCAGCGGCTGGGATTGCGCTATCCAGCGAAGCGCGGTGGCCAGCGATCCGTCGGTGCCCGCCCACCACCAGAGCGCACCGATCGTCATCACGGCCATCAAGACGATGCCGCTCACGGCCCGTCCAGCGGCACTCAGCCAGCTTCGCGCTGGCTTGGCAGGTCTTGCCGCGGGCTGGTTCCAGAGATTATTCGGTGCATCCATCAGAAGACAAATCCCACGCTGACGTGCAGTCGCAGCTGTTTGACCTTGACCCCGTAGGCCAGGTCAATCTGCAAAGGACCAATCGGGCTTTTCCAGCGAACGCCGGTGCCCACGCCGACGGAGGGGCGCATGTCCTGCGGCTTGTCGGCCACGGCACCCGCATCGAGAAACAAGGTGTTTTCCCATTCGCTCGGTCGGCCGTCACGAAGGATGGGGCGCTGCCATTCAATGCTGCCAACCGCCAGGTAGCGGCCAGGTCCGGTCACGCCATTGGCCAGCGGGATGCCAATGTCACGGTAGCCATAGCCGCGTACCGTGCTGTCGCCGCCGGTACGAAACAGCTGGGTGCTCGGGATGCGTGCCGTGTCTTTTGCGAACACAGCACCGACTTCTGCGCGCAGGGCAATTCGACCCCGTGCCAGCGGCTTAATGCCCAGCCAGCGGCCCACGGTGCGGGCAAAGGGCTGGCGGTTTTCACTCAAGGTGGTGCCACCACCAATCTCGAATCCGAGGCCGTAGCCTTTGCTGGGAAAAGGCCGGCTGTCGAAATAGCGGCCGGTCCAGACGTAGTTGGCGGTCAGGGCCGAGCCGTCGCCGGTATCGGCCGCGACATTGCCCAGCAGGCCGAGGCCATGTACGCTCGCCCTGTCGTATTGCACGTAAATGTTGCGGTCTATCCGATCGCCCGCCTGCGTTCGGCCAAAGCGCAGCCGCTGGGTCTGGGTGATCAGCTCATTGTCATCGAGGCGTTCTGTGCGGCCCAGGGCGACCCAGCGCCAACTCGCTTCGTCGGGAATGGAAGTCCACTCGGTTTGGGCGAAGGGCGCTTTTTTCTCCAGCTGCAGTTTGGTGGCGGCGCGCCAGCCGATGCCGGGCACGCGCTGGTGCGTGTGCTCCACGGAGGCCCGCGGTCCGCTGTCGGTGGTCATGCCCACGCCGAACATGATTTTTTGCAGCTTGGCTTCGCGCACCTGCACCTGCACTGGTGTGGCGAGCGGGTCGCCTTCGGGATCGATAAAAATATAGGCCGAATCAAAGTAGCCACTGGACGCAAGCCGCTGCTGGGCTTCCACCAGCTGGTTTTGGTCGTAGACTGCGCCGATATGTAGACGGGCCAGTCGCGGCACCAGCACCGGGTCGTAGCGTTCAACGCCCGAGACCGCCAGCGGGCCCAGGCGGTAAAGCGGGCCTGAATCCAGCGCAAGAAGCAAGCTGGCGGTGTGGGTCGGCGCATCCACGTCGGCCAGGCTCCCGGCCAATTTTCCCGCCGGGTAGCGGCGCGCGACCAAGGTGCGAAGCGCCTGCGTTTTGGCGCCATCCCAGGCATCCTGTGTGAAGCGCCGGCCGGTGGGCAGGCGCCAGTCGCGCTGGATCTCGGCGCGCTGGGCCAGCGCATCGGGATCCGGTGATTCGGCAATGTCACCCAAAAAGTTGATGGCAACAGGGCCGATCAAGGTGGCTTCGCCCGGATCAACTGCCACCACGATGGTAGGGCGCGCGTTCACGTTACCTTCACGCGTGATGCGAATGGTGGGGCTGAAGTAGCCCAGCGTGCCCACCAGGTTGCGCACATTGCGCTCGGCCAGCAGGATCAGGCGAGCCAGTTCCGCCGCGTCAAGATCGGTTACTGCGCGGTAACGTTGCAGCTCAATGTGCTTTTCGAGCAGTTCGCGCACATCTGGCGGGGCGCGCACGACTATCTCAAATGCGGTGACATCGGGCTCGGCGCCGGTGGGACCTGTAGCGCCCTCTGGTGTGAGGACGGGCTCCACTTTTTGCGGGGGTGGCTCAGGCGGTGGTGCGGTTTGCGTGACGCTTGAAGGGGGCGTTGAAACGGCAGTCATGGAAGAACTGGCAGGCTGTGCGGGCGTGCCGATTTGCGCTCTGGCCGCCGGGACAAAGAAGATCGCGAGGAGGGCGAGTGCAAGACTGGTGGCCGGCCGCGTGCAGTGAGTACTGGGATGGGTCACGGCTTCAAGTCTACTTGAGCACTACTTGGACAGCAACCGCATCGCTTCTTCCAGTCCCTTGATGGTCAATGGGTACATGCGCTGGCCCACCAGTTGCTGGATCACGCTGATGCTCTGGCGGTATTGCCAGATGCCCTGCGGCTCCGGATTGATCCAGGCAAACTTGGGAAAGGCGTTGGTCAGCCGCTGCAGCCATTCGGAGCCGGCTTCCTCGTTGTTGTATTCCACGCTGCCGCCGGGCTGCAATATTTCATAAGGGCTCATGGTGGCATCGCCCACAAATATCAGTTTGTAGTCTTTGTTGTACTTGCGGATGATGTCCCAGGTGGAAAACTTTTCACTGAAGCGGCGGCGGTTGTTCTTCCACATGAAGTCATAGACGCAGTTGTGAAAGTAATAAAACTCCAGGTGCTTGAACTCGGTTTTGACGGCCGAGAACATTTCCTCGACCCGGTGGATGTGCTCGTCCATGGTGCCGCCCACGTCCATCAACAGCAATACCTTCACGTTGTTGTGACGTTCGGGCACCATCTTGATGTCCAGCCAGCCGGCGTTGGCTGCGGTGGATTTGATGGTGTCATCCAGGTCGAGTTCTTCCTGGTTCCCCAGGCGCGCAAACTTGCGCAGGCGGCGCAGCGCCACCTTGATGTTGCGCGTGCCCAACTCCTGCGTGTCGTCGTAGTCCTTGTAGGCTCGCTGGTCCCAGACTTTTACCGCGCTTTTGTTGCGGCTTTTTTCCTGCCCGATGCGGATGCCCTGCGGATTAAATCCGTTGGCACCAAAGGGCGAGGTGCCGCCGGTGCCTATCCATTTGCTGCCGCCTTCGTGGCGTTCTTTCTGCTCTTCAAAGCGCTTTTTCAGTGTTTCCATGAGCTCGTCCCAGCCCATTTTTTCTATTTTTTCCTTGTCTTCGGCGCTGAGCTCCAGCTCCAGATTTTTGCGTAGCCATTCGAGTGGAATGTCTTTGGTGAAATCGGCGATCATTTCCACGCCCTTGAAGTAGGCCGCGAAGGCGCGGTCGAACTTGTCGTAGTGTTTTTCGTCTTTCACCAGCACTGTGCGGCTCAGGTAGTAGAAGTCGTCAATCCTGTAAGCACCTTCGCCTGCGTTGCCTTCCAGTTTTTCGCTGTTCGGACCCACTACGCCGGCTTCCAGTGCCTCGAGCAGCATCAGGTACTCTTTGACCGATACGGGGAGCTTTGCGCTGCGCAGGGTGTAGAAAAAATCAATCAACATGGCGTGGCCAATCTCGGTGACGCGGCTTGTCGAGCAGGTTCACCATCGGCAGCAGCGGCTCGCAGCCCCATTTCATGGTCAAGCGCCAAGGGCACGAGTTCCACGCCTCTTGCAGAAAGGATGACGGGTTCGACAAAGTTCATGCGCTGGGGATTCCGTACTAACGGTTGTTGCGCTGCATGAAGACCAGTTTTTCAAACAGCGACACATCCTGTTCGTTTTTGAGCAGTGCGCCGACCAGCGGCGGCACGGCCACCTTATCGTCCCTGCTCTGCAGCGCTTCCAGCGGAATGTCTTCGGCCACCAGCAGCTTGAGCCAGTCGAGCAACTCGCTGGTAGATGGTTTCTTTTTGAGGCCGGGCAGGTTGCGCACGTCATAAAAGGTTTTCATGGCGGCAGCCAGCAGCTCCTTTTTCAGGTCGGGGAAATGCACGTTCACGATCTGCTTCATGGTGTCGGCATCGGGGAACTTGATGTAGTGGAAAAAACAGCGGCGCAAAAACGCGTCGGGCAATTCCTTTTCGTTGTTGGAGGTGATGAAAACCAGTGGCCGGTGTCTGGCCTTGATGAGTTCCCGCGTCTCGTACACATAAAACTCCATGCGGTCGATTTCGCGCAGCAAGTCGTTCGGAAACTCGATGTCGGCTTTGTCAATTTCGTCGATCAGCAGTGCGACGGGCTGGTCCGCCGTAAAAGCCTGCCACAGCACGCCCTTGACGATGTAGTTATGAATGTCCTTGACTTTTTCATCGCCCAACTGTGAATCGCGCAGGCGCGACACGGCGTCGTATTCGTAAAGGCCCTGCTGCGCTTTGGTGGTGGACTTGATGTGCCATTGCAGCAGTGGAAGACTCAGCGCCTGCGCAACTTCCTCGGCCAGCATGGTCTTGCCGGTGCCGGGCTCGCCTTTGACCAGCAGCGGCCGTTTAAGGGCGGCAGCGGCATTGACCGCAAGCATCAGGTCCGGAGTGGCAACGTAGTTATTTGAGCCTTGAAATTTCATGTTTTTTGGAATCAGAGAGGTGGGAAGGTGCGGCAAGAACGCGGAAGTTGAAGGGGATCATTTCGAGGGTTGTCAACAACCAATGCATGGCTTTGACAGCTCCAGATATACTCCAGCGTTCTTTTTATACGATGACTTTTCATTTGATTGTGCGCGCAAAATGAATAAACTGTTCACTACGATATTCGCTGTAGCTGTCTCATGTGCGACGGCCTCAAGCCTTGCCCAGGAGATTAAGGGAAATGCCGAAGCGGGCGCCACAAAGAACGCGATGTGTATTGGTTGCCACGGCATCAAGGGTTACCAGACTACGTTTCCCGAGGTCTACAAGGTCCCCATGATTTCCGGCCAGGGCGCCAAATACATCATGGCTGCACTTCATGAATACAAGAAAGGCGAGCGCAAGCACCCCACGATGCGCGGCATTGCCGGGTCGCTAACGGACCAGGATATGGCCGATCTTGCCGCTTATTACAGTGTGCATGGCGTGGTTGCCGGTGCCGAGCTCCCCGCCAAGCCGGCCAAAGAGCCCAGCGCTGAGGTGCAGGCCTTGCTCAACAAGGCCAATTGCACCGCCTGCCACGGTGCCAATTTCAGCAAGCCGATTGATCCCACCTATCCCAAGATTGCCGGCCAGCATGCCGACTACCTGTTTGCTGCACTCAAGGCGTACAAGACCGATAACAACCCCATGGTCGGCCGCGCTAACCCGATCATGGGTGGCATGGCCAGGCAGTACACCAATGCTGAGCTGAAGTTGCTGGCCAACTATCTGTCGTCGGTAGAAGGTGAACTCAAAGTAGTTCCCCAGAGCAAATTCCGCTGAAACGGAAACCAACCCAACAAAAAAGCCGCTGTTTCAGCGGCTTTTTTGTTGGGGCAAGGCCAATTGTTTACGGATGCCGGGTGAACAGGCTGCGAGCGCGGTGTTGCACACTAGTCCCGGGTCGCATGGCGTTGCACGCACTCGATATAGGCCGCGCCGTCGGGTGGCCGGCCTGCGCGCTGGCTTTCCCAGACCATCTGGCCCAGGCAGTCCATGGCCTCATGGTGCGCGTCGTGCAGGGAGTTGCGCTTGGCGGTTAAAAGTTCCACAGCCTGCCGCACGCCGCGCGGCTGGTCGATGGAGCACTGCTCGCTGATCGACAAATGCATGGACAGGTGCAGGAAGGGGTTGGTTTTACCGGCTTCCACGTCGTACATCTTTTCCAGCGCAGTGTTGACGTCAGCAAAATCCGCGTGGTACTCAGGGTGTTCATCTATCCACTGGCTCGCTATTATTTCTATAGCTTCCATCGGTTGCTCGGCGCGGGATTTGGCATAAACTGAGCAAAAAAATCGGCGAACGTCGGCTTGCGAAGGGGTGAACATGGCCATAGCGTATCACGCGGCGGGCTGCCGGTGCCGGCAAGGTGTTTTGCAGCTCCCGGGAGGTCGGCGAAAGACCGCCAACAAAGCGATTTTGTCCGATGATCAGACGCCTTGCTCCAGAAATCGCTGGGCATCCAGCGCCGCCATGCAGCCGGTACCCGCACTGGTAATGGCCTGGCGGTAGATGTGGTCCTGCACATCGCCGGCGGCGAACACGCCCGCTACGCTGGTCATGGTGGCCAAGCCCTGCTGACCGGTTTTAGTGCGGATGTAGCCGCCCTCCATCTCCAGCTGCCCGGCAAAAATGTCGGTGTTGGGCTGGTGGCCGATCGCAATAAAACAGCCTTTGAGCGCAAGGTCCTGCGTAGCGCCATTTTGGGTGCTTTTCAGCCGCACACCGGTCACGCCCGAAGCATCCCCAAGTACCTCTTCCAGGGTGTTGTAGAGTTTGAGTTCAATCTTGCCTGAAGCGACTTTCTCTTGCAGTTTGTCGATCAGGATGGCTTCGGCCTTGAATTTGTCGCGGCGGTGCACCAGCGTGACCTTGCTGGCAATGTTGGACAAGTAAAGTGCTTCTTCCACGGCCGTGTTGCCGCCCCCAATGACGCAGACTTCCTGGTCGCGGTAAAAAAAGCCGTCGCAGGTGGCGCAACCGGAGACGCCGCGGCCCATGAACGCGGTTTCCGATTCAAGTCCCAGGTATTTGGCAGAAGCCCCCGTGGCGATAATCAGGGCGTCGCAGGTGTAAGTTCCGCTGTCACCCGTGAGCGTGAAGGGGCGCTTGCTGAGATCAACCTGGTTGATGTGGTCAAAAATAATTTCAGTCTTGAAGCGCTCGGCATGCGCCAGGAAGCGCTGCATCAAATCCGGCCCCTGCACGCCCTGCGCGTCAGCCGGCCAGTTGTCGACATCCGTGGTGGTCATGAGTTGGCCGCCTTGCGCAATGCCGGTAATCAGCACTGGGTTGAGATTGGCACGCGCTGCATACACCGCTGCCGTATAGCCTGCAGGACCTGAGCCGAGTATGAGGACTTTGGACTGTTTCATGATGAAAAACTGGTTCGGAAAGTGTTGGAAGTCATGTAGAGTGCAGGGCGCGCAAGTGCAACTGAAAATCAAATTTTGACAGCATTTGTTGTTTTGTGAACCCTATGCCATTGTAAGAACCCTCGCGACGAGTTGTCGGCCGCGAGCTTGGGAGAGAATAGTGATGACGATGGTGTCCAACCTGGAATTGATTCGCCGGGTGCCTCTTTTTTCCATGCTGACGGCCAGCCAGGCGGAGTCCATGGCCGATGCGATAGTCAAGCGTCGTTTCAAGCGTGGCGAGGCTATTGTGGAGCAGGGAAAAAAATCCGATGCCCTGTCCATCATCCTCACGGGCCGTGCGCGCGTGATGAGTACTGACGCCCGTGGCCGCGAGGTCATTCTGGCCACCATGAACCCTGGCGATTATGTGGGCGAGATGAGCCTGATTGACGATGAACCCCATTCAGCCACAGTGCGTGCAGAGATTCAAACTGACGTGCTGATGCTGGGTCGGCTGCAGTTTGCCAGGTGCCTGCCCGAGAACAGTTCGATGGCCTATGCGGTGATGAAGGGGCTGGTGCACCGGCTGCGCCATGCCAACCGAAAAATTGAATCGCTGGCGCTGATGGACGTCTACGGCCGGGTGGCCCGAGCGCTGCTGGAGTCTGCCGAAGAAGACGGCGAAGGCAACACGGTGATCCGCGACAAGATCTCGCGCCAGGATCTGGCCAAAATGGTTGGTGCCTCACGCGAGATGGTCAGCCGGGTGATGAAAGACCTTGAGGAGCGCGGGTTCATTGAAACCCGCGGCGACAACTCCCTTTTGGTGAAAGAGCACCTTCATTCGCTGGGTTGACTGCCCACACGACTGGCTGCTGACACCCGCCCGGCCGCCAGCCCTTACCCAACTGCGGTAAGCTCCAAGGAAGGCCATGACATACTCACTTGACACCCTGAACTCCAGAAATTCCCCTGCTCCGGGCGCGCCCGGCGGCATCAAACGCTTCACCCACGAAGTCAGCCTCATTCTGGGCCTGCTCGGCCTGATTTTCTGGCTGGCGGCACTGCTGAGCTATTCGCCGCAGGATGCTGCCTGGTCAACCTCCGGCAGTGCCGAGGCAGTGGGCGGTGCGCAAGTTGCAGCCCGAAACTGGGGTGGGCGTGTGGGTGCCTGGGTTGCCGACGCCAGTTATTTTCTGCTGGGGTTTTCTGCCTGGTGGGCGCTGGTTGCGGGGAGCCATGTCTGGTTGTTATCGCTGGCGCGCGGGCTGCGCGGCGAGCCCCTTGGTTCTGAAAAATCCCGGCAAACCGAGCGCATCAGGTTCTGGTTGGGTCTGGCGCTGTTGCTGGTCGCCAGTGCTGCGCTGGAGTGGTCGCGTCTTTACCGTTTTGAATTCAGGCTCCCCGGCCATGCTGGCGGGGTGATGGGTTATTTGGTGGGCACGCTGGGTGTCAAATGGTTGGGTTTTGCGGGCTCTGGCCTTGTCTTGATCGCCTTGGGCGTTATTGCCATCTCTAGCGTATTCCGCTTTTCGTGGGCCCGTGTGGCCTTGACGCTGGGTGCCTGGATTGACAACTTCATTGAGTCGCGCCGTGAAAAACGTGAGATCGCTGAAGACCTGGCCCTTGGTAAGCTGGCGGCCCGCGAGCGCGAAGAAACATTGACGGGCGAGCGCATCGAGATTGAGGAGCATCA
>DASUIO010000125.1:0-3263 GCA_036279755.1 Polaromonas sp.
ATGTGACGTCAGCGCGCCCATCAACAGTGTGTAGCCGTCCGGCGCAGCCCTGGCAACCGCCGCGGCGCCAATATTGCCGCCCGCGCCTCCACGATTGTCGATCACCACCGTCTGGCCAAGCGCTCCACCCAGTTTCTGGGCCACGACGCGACCAATGATGTCGGTGGCGCCGCCCGGGGGGTAAGGCACGACCAGCGTTATAGGTTTGTCCGGGTATCCGGCAGCGCTGGCGATGCCCGGCGCTGCCAAAGCGGTCGAGAGAGCCAGGCTGCAAAACAGGGTTGTGCTTGCGCGCGTCATGAAATTACGGCGAGATTTCGAATTCATATATGTCTCCTCAATTAAAACGATTCATTTATTGACGGGATTTCGGCACGGTGTCGATGGTGTCGGTCGGCGACAAGAAATCGAAATCGCACCCTTTGTCGGCCTGAGTGACGGAGGTAAGGAATAATTTTCGGTATCCGCGCTCTTTCGGGTTTGGTGCGAACGGTTTCACCTCGGCTGCGCGTTTGGCGAGTTCCTCGTCGCTCAGCAGCACCGACAGCGTGCGGTTGGCGACGCTCAGACGGATTCGGTCACCGTTGCGGACCAGGCCGAGCGGGCCTCCCTTCGCCGTTTCCGGCGTCACGTGCACAATAATCGTGCCACCGGCAGTGCCGCTGATGCGGCCGTCGGAGATTCGCACCATGTCCTTGACGCCCATGCGGCCAAGCTTCTTCGGAATAGGGATGTAGCCCGCTTCTGGCATTCCAGGAGCGCCAACCGGACCGATCTGCTTGAGCACGAGAATGTCGTCAGGGGCGACATCGAGCGCTTCATCGTCGATGCGCGCAGCCAGGTCTTCCATGTTTTCAAAAACGACCGCGCGGCCTTCATGCTCCATCAGCTTCTCGGACGCCGCCGATTGCTTGATGATCGCGCCGCCCGGGGCGATATTGCCGTGCAATACCGCAATGCCGCCCTGGCCGTAGATCGGGTTGTCGAAGCGGCGCACCACATCCTGCGGGAAGCCGGGGCCTGCCGCGTCGAGTTCTTCGCCCAGCGTGCGTCCTGTTACGGTCAAGGCGTCCAGATGCAACAGCGGACGCAATTCGCGCAGCACGGCGGCCAGCCCGCCGGCCCGGTGAAAATCTTCCATGTAATGCTGGCCGGATGGCTTGAGGTCAACCAGTACCGGCGTTTCAGCACTCATCCGGTCGAGTTGCGCGAAGTCGATGGCGATACCCATGCGGCCGGCAATCGCGGTCAGATGGATGATGCCGTTGGTCGAACCGCCGATAGCCAGCAGTACGCGCAGCGCGTTCTCAAAAGCCTTTGCCGTCAGGATCCTGTCGGGTGTCAGCCGCTGCTCGATCATCGCAATTGCTTGTGCGCCAGTGCGCTCCGCCATGCGAATGCGGTCGGCGGTCACCGCCGGCGGCGTCGCGCCGCCAGGCAGCATGATGCCGAGCGCCTCGGCGATACAGGCCATGGTGCTGGCGGTTCCCATGACCGAGCAGGTGCCGACACTGGCCACCAGCTGATTGTTGACGTCGCCGATTTCCTGTTCATCGATTTCGTCGCCGCGAAAATTCGCCCAGAACCGCCGGCAGTCGGTGCAGGCGCCGACACGCTCGCCGCGGTGCGAGCCGGTGAGCATTGAGCCGGTCACCAGTTGAATTGCGGGAACCCCGGCCGAAATCGCGCCCATCAATTGCGCCGGCACCGTCTTGTCGCAGCCGCCGATAAGCACGACTGCATCCATCGGCTGCGCGCGGATCATCTCCTCGGTATCCATCGACATCAGGTTGCGCAAATACATGCTGGTCGGATACGCGAAGCTCTCGTGGATGGAAATGGTGGGGAAGTCGATCGGGATGCCACCTGCCAGCATGACGCCGCGCTTTACTGCCTCGATCAGTTGCGGCATATTGCCGTGGCAAGGGTTGAAACCGCTGCCGGTGTTGACAATGCCGACGATTCGGCGCGATAGCGCATCGTCGGTATAGCCGGCACCTTTGATGAATGCCTTGCGCAGGAATAGCGAGAACTCGATGTCGCCGTAGTTGGTGAGCCCTTTTTTTAGCCCACTTGGGTCGTCTCTGTCAGCCATTTTTCCGTCCTTCTTGGATTGTTTGAGCGTCATGCCCTGTTTATGGATGCTGTTCTGGAGGCGCGACCTGGCAAGCAGCCGGTTCTCAAAATGCCTACCCCGCACATGCGAATTTGAATCATACCGTGGCAGAATTATTGTTGCAAATATTGCCGATAAAATTATCAATAATAATATCGTGAGTTCTATTGACACTAAAAAATGACATGGTTAACCTCATAAAAATAGTAATACCCATGCCGCTACAGATGGGCGTTTCCCTTGTCATCGTCACACAGGAAACAATGCTATCGATCGTGCAGGCAACGCCGATCTTCCGCTTGCTGCTGCGCAAGCGGGCAATGGCAAAGCTGGCCCGGCACCGCTTTGATAAAGTATTGACAGAAATTTATGAACGTACCCATGAGAGATATCTTGGCCGCAGAACCTCCTATGATCGCAACCACCCCGGAGCCTCCGATGCGCGATCGCGACATCGAGCCGCTGGTTCGCCAGGTGGTCGAGGCGCTGGAAGAAGATATCGTTTTCGGCTATCTGCATCCGCGCGAGCGGCTGATCGAGGACGATCTGCGTGCCCGCTTCAACGTGAAGCGGCACGTGGTGCGCCAGGTTCTGCTCGAGCTCGAACAAATGGGCCTGGTCGAGCGCAAGAAGAATATCGGTGCCCTGGTGAAATCCTACACCGTCAAGGAAGTGATCGATCTGTACCTGGTGCGGGAAATTCTCGAAACCAACTGTGCACGCCTGATTCCACTGCCGGTACCCCCGGAAAAGCTGGATGAACTGGTCGCCATCCAGCGGCAGTATGACGCTGCAATAATCGAATTGGATCTACGGTCCGGGTTTCGCGCGAACATCGCCTTCCACAAGGCTTTGTTCGCGTTGTCAGACAATTCGGTTCTTAATGAAATGATCGACTTGGCGGCGCAGCGCGCGCACACGATCCGCTCGTTGTCGATGACTTATCCGCACTTCCTGGAAAAGGCGCGACGGGATCACTGGGCACTGATTGAAGCATTGCGCGAATCCGACCAGGAGCGTCTGGTCGCATTGTGCAGCGATCACTTGATCCCATCGCGCGATGCTTATATTGAACAGCACCGCCGTCGGGCCGGCAAGCCGGAACAGGCCAATGAGGCGATTCGGACTGGGGTGCCGACGGCCTGAT
>DASUIO010000126.1:0-5182 GCA_036279755.1 Polaromonas sp.
ACGCCCTGGGTCTGGACATGACGCGACGCGATCTGCAAAATGAAGCCAAGAAAACGGGCCGACCCTGGGAGATCGGCAAGGCCTTCGAGCATTCCGCGCCGATGACCGACATCGTCACGGTGGACAAAGTGGGCCACTTGGTCAAGGGCACCATCTGGCTGAAGGTCAACGGCGAAGTCAAGCAGCAAGGCGACCTCGACCAGCTGATCTGGAATGTGCCCGAGATCATTGCCCATCTGTCGGCCATATTCGAGTTGAAAGCTGGCGATTTGATTATGACGGGGACGCCTGCCGGGGTAGGCGCTGTCAATCGTGGGGATGTGATGGAGGGTTACTGCGAGGGGATTGGGTCGATCACGGCGAAAGTCGTTTGAACCTGCGTTACCTGCTCCGTTTTTGATCCTGGCCACTATGCGTGGATTGGCGACAGCCGTCGCTGAGTAGTCGTTTCATATTCGCAACAACTCACCAAGGACAGATCCTATGAAATACGGATATCTCAACCTCGTTTCGTTTCTAGCAGGTGTGCTGCTGCTGGTGACCGCCACCGAAGGCTGGGCTCAAAAATGGACTCCCCAAAAAAATGTCGAAATAGTCGTCTATTCGGCGCCAGGTGGCAGCAACGACAAGACAGCACGCGCGATAGAAAAAAATGTGGGTGCGAAAAAACTCATCAACAGCACAATGACTGTGGTCAACAAGCCGGGCGGCGGCGGGAATATTCAACTCGCCTATATGTCGCAGCATCCTGGTGATGGTCACTATCTGATGGTGACCACGCCAACGTTGCTTACCAACCATATCAGCGGCAATAGCGCGCAAAATTACACTGACTTCACGCCACTCGCTTCGATGGTCAACGATTATGTTGTGTATGCGGTCAATGCCGATTCGCCCATAAAAACGGGTAAGGACCTGGTTGACCGCCTCAAGAAGGATCCCAGATCCGTCAGCATCGGTTTTGCGACTGCACTGGGCACTCATAACCACATTGCAGCGGGACTGTTGATGAAAGCCATTGGTGGTGACGCCAAGGCCCTCAAGGTGGTTGCTTTCAAAGGGGCGGCCGAGGCCGTCACCACATTGTTGGGCGGGCACATCGATCTGGTCACGACTGCTGCCGGAAATGTTAGTGCCCATGTCGCGAGCGGCAAACTTCGGGTGGTGGGCGTCGCATCGAACCAGCGGCTGCCGGGGATCTTCTCGCAAGTCCCCACCTGGAAGGAGCAAGGCGTCAATTTTGTATCGGGAAACTGGCGCGCCATTATGGGACCCAAAGGCATGTCAGCCGAACAGATTCTGGCCTGGGAAGGGGTTTTGCGCTCGGTGACGGAGTCGCCCGAGTGGAAGGAAGACCTGGAAAAAAACTTCTGGAGCAATGACTTCTCTACAGGTGAACAGTTCAAGAAAGACCTGGAGCAGGATTATGTCGCCATGAAGGCGGTCCTTCTCGAGCTTGGTCTGACCAAATGATGAAAAGGCGTCATGGCCGAACTGATTCGTTCAAATTCACGGCGCAGGGTGGTGTGGTCTGCCGTCGATCAGCCACGCGCGGCCTCGACGGCGCATACGATGGCAGTGCGGTGTCATGAAAGCTGACCGGGCCATCGTGGTTTGCTCGGTCTTGCTGGCCGCAGTCTATTTTTATGCCATCGAGCAGATCCCTTCGCGGGAAATTGGCGACCCGCTGGGGGCGAAGGCAATCCCGCGCATTCTCGGCGTATTTCTACTGTTGAGTGCGGGGCTGCTCATGCTGGAGATGAGGCTGGCCAGGAAAAAAGGCCAGGTCACCGAAGATGGCGGCGCGCCTGAAGACGGGCGTCATTACCTGGTGGTAGGAACGGTTGTGATCCTGACCTTGCTCTACTTCGCGGTGTTTGAACGGCTCGGCTACGCCGTGGCGACCAGTATCTATTTGAACGGTCTGATGGCATTTTTCAACCGCGGGCGCTGGAAGGCAAATATTTTGACGTCCACGTTGTTCAGCTTCGGGAGCTATATTTTGTTTACCAAACTGTTTGGCGCGCAACTCGCGCCTGGCATTCTGCCATTCTGAAATGGAAACTCTCGGCCACATCCTTAACGGCTTCAGCGTCTGTCTGCAGCCGATGAATCTCTGGTACACGTTCGTTGGCGTTCTGATCGGAACGATCGTCGGCATTCTGCCGGGCATCGGGCCGGCAGCCAGCATTGCCCTGCTGATCCCGATGACTTTCGGCATGGATCCCACCTCCGGACTCATCATGATGGCCGGAATCTACTACGGCACAAAGTACGGCGGATCAGCAACAGCCATCCTGATACGTACGCCGGGAGAGGCCTCGTCCGTCATGACCTCGCTCGATGGTTATGAAATGGCACGCAACGGACGCGCCGGTGCTGCGCTGGCAGTGGCGGCGATCGGGTCGTTTCTTGCTGGCACCATTGGGGTGCTCGCGCTCACGCTGTTTGCGTTGCCGCTTTCCGCCGTGGCACTGAAATTTGGACCTGCCGAGTATTTCTGTCTGATGCTGTTTGCCCTGACCTCGGTGGCTGCCTTGGCGGGAAAGTCTCCCGCAAAAGGCATGCTGGCAACCGTTCTCGGGCTGATGATAGCCACGATAGGCATTGATCTGCAAAGCGGTCAGCAACGGTTTACAGCGGGGATTGCGGAACTCCAGGACGGTGTTGGTTTTATCGTTGTGGTTGTGGGCATGTTCGCGTTGGCCGAGGTATTTCGCGGGCTGGAACAACTCTACCGGGGCACGGCACCGGAGGCCATGCGCATCGTTGGCAAGCTGTGGCTGACGCGAACCGAGTGGCAGCGGTCCGTGGGACCGATCTGGCGCGGCGGCGTGATCGGCTTCATCGTTGGTGTGCTGCCCGGCGCAGGGGGCACCATTGCATCACTCCTGTCTTATGCGACGGAGAAACGATTGTCAAAGCACCCGGAGGAATTTGGCAAGGGTGCGATCGAGGGTGTTGCCGGACCAGAGGCCGCCAACAACTCCGACACCGCCGGCGCCATGGTGCCACTGCTGACGCTCGGTGTGCCCGGAGGGGGCGCTACCGCAGTGATCATGGGCGCTTTCATCATGCACGGCATTCAGCCCGGGCCTTTGCTGTTTCAGAACCGGCCCGATCTGGTTTGGGGACTAATTGACAGCATGTACATTGGCAACATCATGCTGTTGATACTGAACTTGCCGCTGATCGGATTGTTCGTTCGCCTGCTCTACATCCCCAGTGGGATACTTTATCCCCTGATCATTGCCATTTCTGTGATTGGCACTTACGCCATCAATGGCAGCATGTTCGAACTTTACCTTATCTTGTTTTTCGGAGTCGCGGGCTACCTTTTTGACAAAGTGCAGATACCCGTCGCCCCCCTGGTTTTGTCGCTGGTGCTGGCCGGCATCATGGAGCAGTCCTTCCGCCAGGCGTTAACGATATCGGATGGCAATTTGTCCACCTTCGTTAACAGCGGCATCTCTGCCACATTGGTGACGATGTCGATCCTCTCCATCGCGGTCCCATTTGTATTGCCAAAATTCAAATGGCGTAAAAAGAGCGCGGTTTGATGGGTATGACCTGTCCAGCGGAATGGCTCGGGCTAGCGGAGATGCCATTGACAACGCTATCGCGATCTATTTCAAGTTTTAGCTAAATCAGGAAAACATCATGACTGACGATTCGACAAGCATCCACGCAGAGGAGCACTGGGCAAGCAAAAACGGTGTCAGGCTTTGGGTTTACCGTAAATACGCCGGGCCGATTGGCCAGCCGCGACCGCTGCTGTTTCTTGTCCATGGCTCGTCATATTCGGGTAAAACCATGTTTGATCTTCAGGTGCCGGGCCGTCCTGGTTACTCCTTCATGGACCATTTTGTCCAGCTTGGTTTTGAAGTCTGGACCATGGACCATGAGGGTTACGGCCATTCTGACCGTACATCGGGCCTGTCCGACATTGCCAGCGGTGTCGAAGACCTTGTATCCGCCATGGCAATCGTGAAACGAGTCACCGGTCAGGCCAAGGCCTCCTTTTTTGGGCAATCTTCGGGTGCGCTGCGCGCTGCGCGGTTTGCCAATCTGCATCCAGACCATGTTGATCGGCTCCTGATCGACGCTTTTGTCTGGACCGGAAAGGATGCGCCAACACTCCTTCAGCGTGCAAAAATGTTGCCCCAACTGCAGACCAGCAATGTCCGCAAGATTGATGCCGCGTTTTATCGCTCAGTGTTCACACGGGATCATCCGGGCTCGTCTGAGCCCATGATCGCCGAGGTGGTGTCAAAGGCTGAGCTCAAATATGGCGACACGGTGCCAACAGGAACTTACATCGACATGGTGACCAAGCTACCCCTGGTGGACCCGGAGTTGATCAAATGCCCGGTAATGATGATCCGGGCGGAGCATGACGGCATTGCCACTGAAGAAGACCTGCTGGAGTTTTTTCATCGCTTGCCAAACCCGGACAAGCAATTTGTGAAAATCGCAGGGCTCGCGCATACCGCCCCGCTGGGTGTGAACCGCCGCCGTTTCTACCATGCGATCAACGCCTTTTTGACCATGCCCCCACGACTTGAAACAACACTCGCCCGGGACCCAGTTGCGTACGCTTGACGCAAGACTATGGCGAGTCGGTGGTGCAATACTGCCGGTTTGCGATGAACACCAAGGCCGCGATTTCGCAGGCGTTAGAGACGACCAGTGCACGCAGTTTGGCGTGCTGGCCTTTGTCCGAAATCGTCCCGGCCTTTGTAAAAATTATTATCTTCACCAGCGCGCGCTGATAGTGAATTGCCGCGCCATCCCTCACACGTGTTCACTTCATGATTGAAGGACTGTTTCTGTGGGCTTTAGATGCAGACTTACCTTGTTGGCATGGCAGTTGTTGCGTGCCCCAATGTTTAGTAACCGCCAATCCGAGGAATCCATCCCAGTTGAGTGGGTTAACGCCGGCGCGGTTTCTTTTTTGATGATCCCGCTAGAATTCGATAATCGATTAAAAATAATATGGCCAGAAAACCTGCATTAAGCTTAGTGTCGACCTCGTCTGGTCATGTGGTAGATGGTCTGTCCCGTTCCTCAGTTATCTATAACCTGTTGCGGCAGGAGTTGCTGCATGGTGAGTTAACGCCAGGTGACAAATTGGCGGTAAAGGCACTGGGCACCCGCTTCGGCATGGGGGCCAGTCCTGTTC
>DASUIO010000127.1:0-3617 GCA_036279755.1 Polaromonas sp.
TTCCTCGTGTGGCCGGGATTTTTACGGAATGATAGAAACCTTTCCGCTCAGGCGCGTGATCCCCATGCTTTTCAAGGGCAGCGGTGACTGCTCCAAGGTGGACTGGACTTTTCTGGGCGGCTCGATTGCCAACTGGTCCTTTCTGTGCTTTGTCGGGATCGGCCTGATCGCGCTGACGCTGATGGCCCGCCAGGCGCGCAAGCGCTGAGGCGCAGCGCTGCCGGGCAAGGCGTCAGGGCAAGTGAGCCCTGGCGCTTTTTTCTTTCTTTTTTATCCGACTGAAGCAAGCTCACCAAAGGGCAGGGTGCTCACGGCCGGTCCGGCTGCAGGGGGTATTGCGCAAGGCTTTGAACCAGGTCATATACTGTACATTTATACAGTTATTCAACCTGATTTAGATCTGTCCCATGCTTTCCCCAACTTCCACGATCCATGCCTTGCCGGATCTCGCCAATGTTTGGCGAGCCAGTGAGCTGGGCAGCGCGGGTCAGACTACCGTGGGCACCGGTTACGCCGGGCTCGATCAGGTGCTGCCTGGGGGTGGGTGGCCCCAAGGCGCGTTGATTGAGGTGCTGCAAACGCAGGCAGGCCTGTACGAATGGGGCTTGCTGGCGCCTGCGCTGGCTGCCGTGCAGTTGGCGGCGCCTGGCCAGCTCATGGTGCTGGTGGGTGCGCCTTATTTGCCTTTCGGTCCGGCGCTGGGGGCGCGCCAGCTCGCCATGCAGCGCCTGCTGTATGTGCAGGCTCAAGGGCCTGCGCTGCTTTGGGCCACGCGCGAAGTCCTGCAGTGCGCCGATGTTGCCAGCGTACTGGCTTGGTTGCCCGAAGCCCGCAGCGCTCATTTGCGCCGCCTGCAGATCGCCGCCCATGCGCACAACAAGCTGCTTTTTGTGTTTCGTCCCTTGAGGGCACAGCACGAATCATCGCCTGCGCCGTTGCGCCTGTTGATCGAAGGCGCGGTGAGTGAGCAGGGCAATCTATTTGTGCATGTGCTTAAACGCCGTGGCCCGCCGCTGGCGTCGCCGGTGTTGTTGGCCACGCGGCCCGCCCGCTTGGTGGCGCTGCTGGCGGCCAGCCGGGAACGGTCGCGCCGCCGGTGGGAGGAACTCGCACCGGCCGCTCCTGTGCAGCATCCTTTACCGCGGAGTTCCCATGCGCTGGATCGCACTGCAAGCCTGCATCACCCGTGAATCTGCGGCAACGGTGATGGACGAGGCGGCGGCGCAGCGGGCGCTGGGCTGCATTGCGCTGGGCTTTACACCGCGCGTGGCGCTGGTGGACGAAGCCGTGCTGATGGAAGTTGCCGGCAGCCTGCGCCTGTTCGGCGGTTTGGCCCGGCTGGCGCAGCGCATGGTGCAGCATGCGAATCAGTTTTTTGAACAAAATAAGGTTCCAGCCCATATAGGACGAGCGCAAGGGGCTACATCTTTGATAGCGCTTGGGCGTTTGCGCTACTTGCGTTGCCAACCCGGGACTGCTTGCCGACGGGTGGCCGAGTTGCCCATGGACACCCTGACAGCGGCTAGAGCGCACCTGGGCGTGCTGGAGCGGGTGGGTTGTCGCACCTGGGACGATCTGCTGCGCCTGCCGCGTGATGGCATGGCCCGGCGCTTCGGTGCGCCGCTCTTGGCGTCGCTGGACCGCGCCCGCGGCCACGCGCCAGACAGCTACGACTGGCTGTTGCTGCCGGAGTCTTTTGATGAAAAGCTGGAACTCGATGCGCTGGTGACCCATGCACCAGCGCTGATGGCCGGTACCCTGCGCTTGCTGGTGCATTTGCAGGCCTGGCTGCTGGGCCGCCAGAGCGGGCTTTGCGCCCTCAGACTGGTCTGGCACCTGGACCAGCGCCGCGATGTTCCGCCCAGCGGCGAACTGCTGATCCGCACGGCCCAGCCCGCCCAGGACTTGCGCCATGTTGCGCGCCTTATCGCCGAGCATCTGGCGCTTCAGCGTTTGCCAGCGCCTGTGCACAGCCTGAGTTTGCAGTCTCTTGAAACTGAAAAGCTGGTGGATTCAGCCGCTGCCACCAGCAGTTTGCTGATGGAGGCGCGCCAGCAGGGCGACAGTGCCCTGGAACTGATTGAGCGCTTGAGCGCGCGGCTGGGCCCGGCCCAAGTGCAAGCCTGGCAGCCGCGTGCAGACCACCGGCCTGAGCAGATGCAGCGCTGGATCAGTGCGATCAGCGCCCAGGCAGTTATTAAATCAATAACTGCTTGCGGCCGTCATGAAAGGGTTGGAAGGCTGAATGATATTCAAAATGAAGCCTTGTACCCGACCTGGCTGCTGCCCGAGCCGCTGAAGCTGGCAACGCTTGGTGACAGTCCGGTGTACCAGGGCCGACTGGTGCGGCTGGCCGGGCCGCAGCGGCTGGAGGCCACTGGTTGGCTAATGGCTGGCGATGGGGCGGGCGAGAGCGAACGCGGCAAGCCCCCGGCAATTCGTGACTACTTCATTTACCGCAGCCTGCAGGCGGGCCTGCTATGGATTTACAGCGAGCGTTTGCCGGTGACTGCGCCGCAAGCGGTGCATGGGCAGCCCCACGCCTGGTATCTGCACGGGTTTTTTGGCTGAAGAGGCCGGGATTGCTTACTGACAGAGGTGTGCATGGCGTGTGCGGCTGTATGCTGCGAGGGTGTAAATCCATCGCATTAAACTCACCCCCCACTAAACAAGGCTGTTTAACATGCTTGAAAATCTGATGCCCTTTCTTTTGCACTGGGGTATCACCGCGCTATCACTCTGGGTGGCCAGTCATATTTTCAGTGGTCTGAAATTTGACGACGCCTCGTCATTGATCGTCTCTGCGCTGCTGCTCGGCTTTGCAAACGCCATCATCAAACCGCTGCTCATCGTACTCACCTTGCCATTGACGCTGCTGACGTTTGGCCTGTTCGTGCTGGTGATCAATGCCCTGATGATTTTGCTGGTTGCCTGGCTGGTCAAGGGTTTCAAGGTGTCGAGCTTCTGGACGGCATTCTTTGCAAGCATGTTCATCTCCGTGCTCAGCATCGTGATCGGCTCTTTCTTCAACGGTGGCAGCTCGGCAACCAACATACAAATGCCTCACGGCGGCACGTGGCTTTGAACGCTCAGCTCCAGGGTGTTGAGGTTCGTCCCTCACTCTCCCGATGCAGGCGCGCCGGGACACAGTTCAGCGTCAACGGCAAGGAGCTATCTTCCGAAATGTCTTGGCCTATGGTCGATGTCAACCATCCTGACCGCTCGGCGACAACTCTCCTGGCCGGTGGAAGCGGGGAATGACGAGAACTGCAATCATGCTCTGATTTGACCTGTGTCTATCGCTGCTTCAAGCAGCTTTTCTGCAATCTCTGCAGAACTGATAAAGCCTTCTTCATCGTTCCTGTCGGCGAGGCGGGACAGCGCCGTCCACCACCTGTCGATGATTCGCCTGCAGCTCTCGTCCTCGTACTCAGACAGATAAGTAATGAACTTCGTAAAGTCCGCTTTCTTATCGAAAAGCTGAGAAACAAACTTTTCGTTATCAATGATGCCTGCCTCGACTGCAACAGTGATGGCATCAAGAGCTTGGTGAACTTCGAAACCTTTACGGACTTTCAGCGGAGTGAACGTATTGGTCTTCGAATCGAAGCCGCCCA
>DASUIO010000128.1:0-16177 GCA_036279755.1 Polaromonas sp.
CTAGGCCTTGCCGGTCGACCCGTAACCGCCTTCGCCCCGTTCGCTGGTGGGAAATTCCGTGACGACATTGAACTGTGCTTGCGCGACCGGCACGATCACCAGTTGCGCAATGCGTTCCATCGGCTCGATGGTGAAAGGCACATCGCTTCGATTCCAGGCGCTGACCATCAACTGGCCCTGATAGTCGCTGTCGATCAGGCCGACCAGGTTGCCCAGCACGATGCCGTGTTTATGGCCCAACCCGGAGCGCGGCAGAATGAGCGCGGCATAGCCGGGGTTGTGCAGGTAGATCGCGATACCCGTGGGTACAAGCTGCCAGGCATTGGCGCCCAGCGTGAGCGGTGCCTCCAGACAGGCGCGCAGGTCCAGCCCGGCACTGCCCGGTGTGGCGTAGTTTGGAAGATTGTCCTGAAGGCGCGGATCGATGATCTTGACGTCAATTTTCATGAATTTTTTCAGCTAACTTTTTTTGAACTTATTAAGGCGTGCGGTCTCACGCGCCCATCCTGCTTGCGATCTCCTGAACCAGCCGCCGCGCGAGCGACAGCTTGGACGCTCTGGTCAGCTCGGTGGTGCCCTGCTTGTCAACCAGCAGCAGCGCGTTGTCATCCTGGCCAAAGGTGTCGGGTCCGATGTTGCCGACCAGCAAGGGCACTTTTTTGCGCAGGCGCTTGGCTTGGGCGTTCTCAAGCAGGTCATGGCTTTCCGCCGCAAAACCCACGCAAAACGGCTTGCCCTCCTGGGCAGCAGCGAGCTGAGCGACCGTGGCCAGAATATCCGGGTTCTCAGTGAATTCCAGTTGCGGCGCATGGCCGGATCCATCTTTTTTGATCTTTTGGTCCGACGGCGTGGCAGGCCGCCAATCCGCCACGGCCGCAGTTGCTATAAAAATAGTAGCTCCATGCACCCGACCCATAACAGCTTGAAGCATATTTTCCGCGGATTTCACATCGATTCGGGTGACGCCGCGCGGAGTGGGCAGACTCACCGGACCAGCAACCAGCGTGACCTCGGCACCCGCTTCACGCGCAGCGCGTGCGATGGCAAAGCCCATTTTCCCGCTCGACAGATTGGTGATGCCACGCACCGGATCGATGGCCTCATAAGTGGGCCCAGCCGTGACCAACACGTGCTGGCCAACCAGCAGCTTGGGCGCAAAAAACGCGATAAGGTCTTCAAGCAGTTGCTCGGGCTCCAACATGCGGCCGTCACCGGTTTCACCGCAGGCCTGAAAGCCGCTGCCCACGCCCAGCACTGTGGCACCGTCCGCCTCAAGCTGAACCAGATTGCGTTGCGTGGCCGGATGCGCATACATCTCGCGATTCATCGCCGGCGCCACCAGCAGTGGCACTTTGTCGATGGGTCGGGCCAGACACATCAGGCTCAGCAGGTCATCGGCCCGGCCATGGAGCAGCTTGGCCATAAAGTCGGCGCTGCAGGGCGCAACCAGAATGGCGTCGGCCTCGCGCGAAAGGTTGATGTGTGCCATGTTGTTAGCCTCACGACGGTCCCACTGGCTGGTGTAAACCGGCCGACCGCTGAGCGCCTGCATGGTAACCGGCGTGATGAACTGCTCGGCCGCCTCGGTCATCACCACCTGCACGGTGGCGCCCGCCTTGATCAGGGCCCGGCACAGCTCCGCCGCCTTGTAGCAGGCGATCCCGCCCGAGAGGCCGAGCACCAGATGTTTACCGGCCAGATCCAGCACTTCCCCGCCGCCCAGGCCATTTTCTTGATTCGTCATGCTCCACAATGTATCAGTTGAATGGGGCTCCACGCTTTTCACTGCGTGTGACGCGCTGCCCCAAGGGGCTGAACTTGCTTGGGGCGGCCCTGCGGAAAAATACCCGTTTTGCTGACTCGGCTGGTGGTGTTTATGCGGCCACCCCGTATAATTCCCGTTTACCACCTCAGCGAACTTCCGGTTCGTAACTGACATGACCAAATTTGTCTTCGTCACCGGCGGTGTGGTGTCTTCCCTGGGCAAGGGAATCGCCTCAGCCTCCTTAGCTGCGCTCCTTGAATCGCGAGGCCTCAAAGTCACTTTAATCAAGCTCGATCCCTACATCAATGTGGATCCGGGTACCATGTCGCCGTTCCAGCACGGCGAAGTGTTTGTGACTGAAGACGGAGCAGAAACCGATCTGGATTTGGGACATTACGAGCGTTTCATCGAAACGCGCATGCGCAAGTCCAACAACTTCACCACCGGCCAGATTTACCAAAGCGTGCTCGAAAAAGAGCGCCGCGGCGACTACCTGGGTAAAACCGTGCAGGTGATCCCGCACATTACCAACGAAATCCAGGACTTCATCAAGCGCGGTGCGCGCTATGACACCCCTGAAGCGGTGGATGTGGCCATTGTTGAAATCGGCGGAACAGTCGGCGACATTGAGTCCCTGCCCTTCCTGGAGGCCGTGCGCCAGATGAGCCTGCGCATGGGGCCCAACAACACTGCGTTTGTGCATCTGAGCTATGTGCCGTGGATTGCCGCTGCGGGCGAACTCAAAACCAAACCGACACAGCACACGGCCAAGCAGCTGCGCGAGATCGGCATTCAGGCCGATGTCTTGCTATGCCGCGCAGACCGCCCAATTCCGACGGAAGAGCGCGACAAAATCTCGCTGTTCTCCAACGTTCCCGAGTGGGGCGTCATTTCCATGTGGGATGTGGACACCATTTACAAAGTCCCCCGCATGCTGCACGAGCAGGGCCTGGACGGCCTGATCTGCGACAAGCTGCGCCTGAATACACCGCCGGCCAATCTCAAGCGCTGGGATGACCTGGTCTATGAGACCGAGCACCCCAAGACCGAAGTCAGCATTGCCATGGTTGGCAAGTATGTCGACCTGAGCGACAGCTACAAGTCCCTTAATGAGGCCTTGCGCCATGCCGGCATGAAAAACCATGCCAAGGTGGTCATCGAGTATGTGGACTCCGAGACCATCACGCCCGAAAACGTGTCGCGCCTGTCGCGGTTTGACGGCATTCTGGTGCCCGGCGGCTTTGGCATACGCGGCGTCGAAGGCAAAATTTGCACCGCCCGCTTTGCCCGTGAAAACAAGATTCCCTACCTGGGCATCTGCCTGGGCATGCAGGTTGCCACGATTGAGTTTGCGCGCCATGTCGCGGGCCTCAAGGACGCCAACAGCACCGAGTTCGACCCGGCCACCCCCCATCCGGTCATTGCACTCATCACCGAGTGGAAAGACGCCGATGGCACCATCAAGACGCGCAATACCCAATCTGATCTGGGCGGCACCATGCGGCTGGGGGCACAAAGCTCCGACGTTGCCAAGGGGTCGCTCGCGCACAAGATTTATGGCGATGTCGTGACCGAACGTCACCGCCACCGCTATGAAGCCAACGTCAACTACCTCGATGCCTTGCGCAAATCAGGACTGATCGTTTCGGCACTGACTCAGCGTGAACATCTGACCGAGATTATCGAGTTGCCGCAGGACGTTCACCCCTGGTTCATGGGGGTTCAGTTCCACCCTGAGTTCAAATCCACCCCGTGGGACGGTCACCCCTTGTTCAATGCCTACATCGCAGCGGTACTTGAGCACCGTGCCAAGACAGGCCAAGACCAAAAGGCCGCGACCAAGCCTCTGAAAGCGGTGGCCTGATCATGAAGCTTTGTGGATTTGAAATCGGCTTAAACCGCCCGTTCTTTTTGATTGCGGGGCCCTGCGTCATTGAATCCGAGCAGCTGCAGATGGATACGGCAGGCACGCTGAAAGAGATTACCTCGGCACTTGGCATTCCGTTTATTTTCAAGAGCAGTTTTGACAAAGCCAATCGCTCATCAGGCAGCACGTTTCGCGGCCCTGGCATCGACCAGGGCCTTGAGATTTTGGCCAAGGTCAAACGTGAATTAAACCTGCCTGTACTGACTGACATTCACGACGAGTCGCAAATTGCACAAGTGGCCAGCGTAGTGGACGTGCTGCAAACCCCGGCTTTTTTGTGCCGCCAAACCGACTTTATTCGCGCCGTTGCGCAGTCGGGCAAACCGGTCAACATTAAAAAAGGCCAGTTTCTGGCGCCAGGTGACATGAAAAATGTCATCGACAAAGCCCGCGCTGCAGCCCGTGAAAAAGGCCTCAACGAAGACAACTTCATGGCCTGCGAGCGCGGTGCAAGTTTTGGCTACAACAATCTGGTGTCGGACATGCGCAGCCTGGCGATCATGCGCGAAACCAACGCCCCCGTGGTGTTTGACGCCACCCACTCCGTACAACTACCCGGCGGCCATGGCACAAGCAGCGGTGGCCAGCGCGAAATGGTGCCGGTGCTGGCCCGTGCCGCGGTGGCCGTCGGTATTGCCGGCCTCTTCATGGAAACCCATCCCGATCCCGCCAAGGCCCTGAGCGACGGCCCCAATGCCGTCCCGCTCAAGCACATGAAAGCCCTGCTGGAAACGCTGCTCGAACTCGACCGCGTGACCAAAAAGAATGGTTTTCTGGAGAACAACTTCCAATGAGCGGCTACATCATCGCCAACGTGAGAGTCACCGACCCGGTGCAGTATGAGGACTACAAGAAGTGGTCCAGCGCGGCCATGCAAGCGCATGGCGTTGAAGTCTGCGTGCGCGGCGGCAAGGTCGAAGTGCTTGAAGGCGACTGGCAACCCCAGCGCCTGGTCGTTCTGAAGTTTCCAAGTTTTGAAGCGGCCAAGGCATTTGACGCTTCACCCGAGTACGGCAAGGCCAGAGCCGCCCGGCAAGGGGCGGCGATCATGCAAATGATCGTGGTTGAAGGCGTTTGAGTCTCCACCCAAGGTGATGAGCAGGCTTAAAGTATCGCTAAAAGCAGGTTCAAAGTTTGTAATTTTTGATTTGAAAGAACATAAATGAGCGCAATTGTTGATATCGTCGGCCGTGAAATTCTCGACAGCCGCGGCAACCCTACCGTTGAATGCGACGTCCTGCTGGAGTCCGGCGTCATGGGCCGCGCCTCGGTGCCCTCGGGCGCATCCACCGGCTCACGTGAAGCCATTGAGTTGCGCGATGGCGACAAATCGCGTTACCTTGGCAAAGGCGTGCTCAAGGCGGTTGAACATATCAACACCGAAATCTCTGAAGCGGTGCTTGGCCTGGATGCCAGCGAACAGGCCTTCCTGGACCGCACCCTGATTGACCTGGATGGCACTGACAACAAATCGCGCCTGGGCGCCAACGCCATGCTGGCCGTCAGCATGGCCGTGGCACGCGCTGCAGCTGAAGAAGCCGGCCTGCCCCTGTACCGCTACTTTGGCGGCAGCGGCGCCATGCAAATGCCGGTACCCATGATGAACGTGGTCAACGGCGGCGCACACGCCAACAACAACCTGGACTTGCAGGAACTCATGATCATTCCGGTGGGCGCGCCCAGCTTTCGCGAAGCCCTGCGTTACGGTGCCGAAGTCTTTCATGCCCTGAAGAAAATCCTGCATGACAAAGGCATGAGTACCGCCGTGGGCGATGAAGGCGGCTTTGCGCCCAGCGTACCCAACCATGAAGCGGCTATCCAGATGATCCTGGAAGCAATTGACCAAGCCGGCTTTGTGGCTGGCGAGCAGATTGCGCTGGGCCTGGATTGCGCGGCCTCAGAGTTCTACAAGGACGGTAAATATGTATTGGCTGGTGAAGGCCTGAGCTTGTCTGCCGAAGAGTGGACCAACATCATGGAGACCTGGGTGGACAAATACCCCATCATCAGCATCGAAGACGGCATGGCCGAAGGTGACTGGGATGGCTGGAAGCTGCTGACCGATCGCCTCGGCAAAAAGGTGCAGATCGTGGGCGACGATCTGTTCGTCACCAACACCAAAATCCTCAAGGAAGGCATTGACAAAGGCATTGCCAACTCGATCCTGATCAAGATCAACCAGATCGGCACGCTGACCGAAACCTTTGCCGCCATTGAAATGGCCAAGCGCGCCGGTTACACCGCTGTGATCTCGCACCGCTCAGGCGAAACCGAAGACGCCACAATTGCTGACATCGCGGTCGGTACCAATGCCGGCCAGATCAAGACCGGCTCGCTCTCGCGCTCTGACCGCATGGCCAAGTACAACCAGCTGCTTCGCATTGAAGAAGATCTGGGTGAGATCGCGTCTTACCCCGGTCGCGCAGCGTTCTATAACCTGCGCTAGCCGTACCCGCGCATTGACCCGTGGGCAACCGGCTCATTCCTGCCATCCTGATTGCGCTGCTAGCGTTATTCCATGCGCAACTCTGGATTGGCCGGGGCAGCATTGCCAGCGTGCGCGAGATGCAACAACGGCTGGATGAGCAACTGGCAGAAAATTCACAGGCCCAAGCACGCAACGACCAGTTGGCCGCCGAAGTCAGGGACCTCAAGGAAGGCATGGAGATGGTTGAAGAAAAGGCCCGGAGTGAACTGGGCATGGTCAAACCCAATGAAATTTTTGTGCAGATCATCAAGTAAGCTGATCGATAAGCAGCGTGCAGAGCGGGTTCTGTAGCGGACCCGCCGCTGCGGCCATCAAGTTTTACCGCCGATACACCACACTGGTCAGTTCGGCCGCCAGCCGCTTTGCCGTGTCGTTCATGATCCCTTGCAGGCTTTGCGCAATGCGTTCCCGCACCGGGGCGAGTAGCATAGGCAGGCGCACCGATCGGCTCAGGATACGGGTTTCCAGCGCGTACAACTGCAACAGGTCTAACAGCAGCCGCTCGAGTTCCGCGCGCGCGTAGGATGCCCGCATGGCGGCGCGGATCCCGCTTTGCCGTTGCCACGCGTCGAGAACGCGGTAAGCGGCGCCAGACAGGCGCTCGATGCGTTCCATGCGGATCGGCATGATCTCTTCATAGGGAATCACGATCCTGAGCGGTAAACTGCCGACCTGCGTCAGAAATGCCCGGTCGATTTCCTTGGTGGCTTCGAGGAGTCTGCGCAGCGCTTCGCCGTTTGGGGGCAACCCGACGGAAAGCGCTTCGCCGGCACGGCGAATGACCAATGCGTCTTTCTGCATCTCCTTGGCAACATTGCGCGCAAGAACCGGCTCGATGTGAGGCAGGGCAATGCGCAACGGCAGGGCCGAGCGGAGGGCGTTGGTCGTGCGCCGACTATAGGCATCAAGGATTTTTCGGTCCAACGCCACCAGTGCGTCGGACCGGTCCATTTGCAGGTGGCCTGCAGACCATGTCTGCCGATATGGATGCCTGCGATCCGGCACGCCTTCAACCCTACGCAGGTTTGATCGCGCGGTGAATGCCGATCATGCCGCCAAGCAGGGACTTGACCCCAACATCACGGTAGCCGATTTCGCGCAGCACCCCGCTCAGTTCATCGGCCGTGTAGAACATCTCCAGCGCATCAAGAAAGTATTTCTTGCAATTCATCGCCGCCGGGCCGCTTCGAAACAGAAAGCCCGTCAGGACGAGGCAGGAACGCAAGTACCCATAATAAAGTTTCTCGACAATCGGATTGCCCGGCCGCAGCATGTCGCAATGACAAAAGCGTCCGCCCGGCTTGAGCACCCGGTGTATCTCCTCGAAGACGGTCTTGACGCGCAGGTGCCGCGAGGCAAACTGAAGCGTCACAACGTCGAAATGGTTGTCCGGGAATGGAAGCTCATGCACATCGCCAATCACGCTCTGGATGCGCAGTCCACGCGCCTGGGCGCGTTGCTGGCCGACCTCTTGCATTGCTGCACTGCGGTCCATCGCATGCACTTCCAGGCTCGGTTCGCGCTGAAGAAGCGCAATGCCGATCGCATTCGTGCCAGCGCAAACATCGAGTACCCGCTCGCCTGGGAGCCCCTTGACAACGGACATGAAACGATTCAGGAACCAGTCCCATAGTCCGAGGCTGGCCACGCGGTTCGCACGGTCGTAGTAGGGTGCGACATCGGCGAATACGTCGTTAAGATCTTGCGTCCAGTACGCACTGAAGCGCTTTTCGCGCGCCTGTTCGCGTGAGGCAAGTGGGGGGGGTGGACTCAATGGGGACTCCTACTTATCGTTGCGCTCCACCGGGAGCGATCAGTTTCATCTTATGGCATGCAAACGACTGCTTTCGTTTCATACCGCCATCACAATTTATCAGAAGCGAAATAAGTATACCGCCGTCGCGACGCTGCACAGCGCTGCGATCGAATAGACGGTAGTCGCCACCAGCGTATCGGCGCGAACACCGAAGTCAAAAAAGGTGATGCGCAGACGGTGCGCCTGACTCCACAACGACAGAAACAGAATGACAAATATCACCAGCTTGCCGAACCAATGCGACGCATAGGCATGCAGTTTTTCGTAGCCCAGCATATCAGGCACAAAACCCATGGCTGCCAGGAGTGTCAGCACAATCAGCACCGGCGTGATCAGTGATACGAGTTCGCCGCCAGCGGCAAAGGTACCCCAGATGACAGGTTTGTTCGACTTTGCCATGATCAGATTACCCCCGCCCAGAAAAGTATGAAGAGCGACAACAGCACCCAGACAACATAGTGGCCACCCGCCACCACGCTATCGGGCATGAATCCCTCCCCTACCTGGATAGGTAGCGCCTTGGGCGCGACGTTGAACCAAGTGAAGGAGTTATAGAGCGAGAACGCCAGGGCCAAAACATGGAACACGATACTTGAGGGTTGACGCAAGGCGGCAAGGAAACCTTCGTATTGCGCCTGGCCTTCGGACAACCGTGCGAGACCCACCAGCAAAATGATCGTGTAGATGCCGATGAAGATGCAGGTCACCTCGCGCGCCATGTAACGCATATAACGTGGGCGCTTGAAGAACCAGGTGGTCCTGGATACTTCCTGAACATAGGGTCGGCGGCTCATTTTTTGCTCCATGACATGAAGTGTTCAAGGTACCAATCGACGGTGCTCGCCACCTTCACCTGCTGCAGCGCGCTGGCCGGATCCACATGCTTGGGACAGACATCGGAGCAGGCGCCGACGAAAGTACATTCCCATACGCCTTCGTTGGTGGCGATCTCCTCCTGCCGCTCGTCCCGGCCGCCATCGCGCGAATCCAGGTTGTAGCGATGTGCCAGGGTGATTGCTGCGGGCCCGATGAACTTCGATTTGGTCAAACCATATTCAGGACAGGCGGCATAGCACAGCATGCAATTAATGCACATGGAAAATTTACGGTAGCGCTGCAGCTGTTCCGGCGTCTGCTTGTATTCGCCCTCCTCGAGGGTCTTCGGCTGCCCCGGAATCAAGTAAGGCTTGACGCGCTTTAATTTGTCCATGAAATCATCGGCGACTGACACCAGGTCGCGCTCAATCGGGAAATGGGCCAGCGGCTCAATCCTGATCACCCCTTCGTAGTCGCGCACCATGGCCTTGCAGGCCAGCTTGGGTTCGCCGTTGATCATCATGCCGCAGCTGCCGCACACCTGCATGTGACAGGACCAGCGATAGGCGAGTGTCGGATCAAGATTGTCCTTGAGGTAATTCAAGGCGTCGAGCATGCACCACTCGTTCTTGCACGGCACCGAGTAGCGCTGATACCTCGGCGCTTCATCGGTCTCGGGGTTATAGCGCAACACCTCAAGCTCGACTTGCCGGGCACCCAGTCTGTTTTCACTCATTTCTTTGCTCCTGAGTAATCACGCACACCGGGAGGAGAAGTAGTGATCACCACGTCACGGTAGTCAATACGCGGCGGTTCAGTCGGGTGGTAGTACGCCATGGAATGTTTGAGGTACTTGCTGTCGTCGCGCGCCGTGAAGTCGAGGCGCTGATGCGCGCCGCGCGATTCCTTGCGTTCGCGTCCGCTGACTGCGACTGCTTCGGCGCAATCCAGCATCGAGCCCAACTCCAGTGCCGAAAGCAGGTCGGTGTTATAGACATTGGTCTTGTCGTGGAGCGCTACGTCGGCGTAGCGTCGGCGCAGATCGGCAAGCTTTTCGCAGGTCTTTGCCAAGCCCTCCTGGGTGCGGTAGATGCCGGCACCTTCTTCCATGGTATCCGTCATCTCCTTGCGCAAACCCGAGATCGACTCCTTGCCGACGTTACGCATGAACAACGCACGGAGCTTCGCCTGCGCAGCTTCCCCCTGAGCCGCGAGCGCGGCATCGTTACCCGGGTTCTGACCGCGTGCATATTCGAGCGCTTCGATTCCGGCGCGATGGCCGAACACCAGAATTTCCACCAGGGAGTTCGAGCCCAAACGATTTGCACCGTTGATGCTGACACAGGCGCACTCGCCCGCCGCGTAGAGACCGGGCAGCGAGGTCGCCGCCTTGGTATCGGTGTGGATGCCACCCATCATGTAATGCACCACCGGGCGAATCGGCACCATCTCCTTGACCGGGTCGATACCCAGGTAGCTGATGCATATATCGCGCACGAAAGGCAGGCGCTCGTTGATCGTCTTCTCGCCAAGGTGACGCATGTCCAGCCAGACGCAATCACCCCAGGCGGTCTTGACCGAACGGCCTTTCTGTATTTCATGCCAAATGGATTGACTCACGCGATCGCGCGGGCCGAGCTCCATGGTCTTCAACTGCGGTTTGCCCAGCGGCGTCTCCGGTCCCATGCCATAGTCTTGCAGGAAGCGATAGTTGTCCTTGTTGAGGAGCACACCACCTTCGCCCCGGCAGGCTTCGGTCAGCAGAGTCCCGGTGTTGGGCAGCCCCGTCGGGTGGTACTGGACGAATTCCATGTCCTTCAAGGGCACGCCGGCGCGATAAGCCATGGCCATGCCGTCGCCGGTCTTGATCGCGCCATTGGTGTTGAACGGGAACATGCGACCCGCTCCACCGCCGGCGATGATTACCGCGCCAGCCTGGAAGCGACGCATCTGACCGGTCTTCATCTCGATTGCGGTGAGCCCCTGGCAGCGCCCGTCGTCCACCATGAGATCGGTGGCGAAATACTCGTCGAAGCGCTGGATGTTCGGATACTGCAGGGAAGTCTGGAACAACGTATGCAAAATATGGAAGCCGGACTTGTCGGCGGCGAACCAGGTGCGCTGGATCTTCATGCCGCCAAACGGCCGGACCGCCACCGAGCCATCCGGTTCGCGATTCCACGGGCAGCCCCAATGCTCCAGCTGGGTCAGTTCCTTGGGTGCCTCATGGATGAAATACTCGACCGCATCCTGGTCGGAGAGCCAGTCCCCGCCACCTACGGTGTCATCAAAATGCTGCCCATAGCTATCGTCGGGCTTGACCACTCCTGCAGCGCCACCCTCCGCCGCGCAAGTATGACTACGCATCGGATAGACCTTAGAGATCAGAGCTATTCGAATTTTGGGATCTGCCTGCGCGAGCGCAATGGCAGCGCGCAATCCAGCGCCTCCCGCTCCGATTATGGCCACGTCCGTCTTGATCGTCTCCATCAGTTCCCCTAAGAGTTAGTTGTCGTGCCGCGCCGCCATGCCTGTTGTCTCTATCTTCTCACTAATATTAATTTTGACATTTGCAACATTTTGAATACTACTGCAACAGACAATTATCTTCATTGATGTATGTCAAAAAATTAATGGTGCGGGCAAGCTCCAGGAGTTCATCATTTCAGCCTGTTTTGTAAGCCAGCCCTGCTGCGCATGCATCAGAAGAAGACGCGCGCCAACACAGGAAACGATCAAGAAGCCAATTCCGATAGTGCAACAATTCTGTCTGCTTTGGCCTGCTGGGGTGCCAAGCCCTTGACTGCACGGCTTATTGCAGCGTTGAAGTGGGCGGTTGCTGCTGGCTCTGGCTCGTGAAAATCTGCGCCGCATCGACTGGATCGAAATCGTACTGCGCGCCGCAAAACTCGCAACCGACCTCTACCTTGCCGCGTTCGGCAATGATGCTTTCAATTTCTGCCGTGCCCAGACCGCGCAGCATGTTGCTCACGCGTTCGTGCGAGCAGCTGCAGGCAAAGCGGGGAGTGACGGGCACAAACCGCGTGATCTGATCCTCCCAGAACAGGCGGTGCAAAATCGTGTCGGCGTCCAGACTTAACAACTCTTCGCGCGTCAATGTACCTGCCAGCATGGCAATGCGTTGGTAATCTTCATTAAGGCCGATCTGGTCTTCATTGGCGTCCCGGTCAATCCGGCCTTCCAGATTACCCTGCCCTTTCACCGGTAGCCGCTGAATCAGCAGGCCCGCCGCTACATTTCCATCGGCGGCCAGAATCAGTCTGGTGTCGAGCTGCTCACTTTTCAGCATGTAGTGCTCCAGCACCTTGCTGAGACTTTCAATTTTTTCGTGTTGGTCGCCAAAAAGGGAGACTACGCCCTGATAAGGCTGCTGGCCCGGCAACTTGTCTTTCGGGTCCAGCGTGATGGCGCAACGCCCTTGGTTGCTGACATTGACCAACTGGCTCAGCGAACTACCCGCATCGACATCACCCGTCACGGTCGCGGTTGCGCGCAGGCTCAGGTCGGGCTGCACTTCCGCTACGGCAAGACTGACCGGGCCATCGCCAAAAATTTGCAGAATCAGCGCGCCATTGAACTTGATGTTGCTTTGCATCAGGGCAGCGGCAGCCGTCATTTCACCAAGCAGGTGCATGACCTCGACCGGATAGCCGCCTGCGGCTTGTCGGCGCTTGAGGATTTCCTGCCAGGCATCAGTCAGGCGCACGAGCATGCCGCGCACCGGCAGACCGTCAAAGATAAATTTATGAAGTTCAGACATGGTCAAAAGGTAAAAGGTAAGCGGCTGCGGCGGAAAACGAAAGCCAGCCGTTCAGGCCAGCTTTTTGAGCCCAACCTTGTAACGCCGGGCATTGTCTATATAGTGCCGGGCGGTCATTTTTAAACCCGCGATCTGTTCGGCAGAAAGCTGTTTAACCGCTTTGGCCGGGCTTCCCAGGATCATGCAGCCATCGGGAAACTCCTTGCCTTCGGTCACCAGCGACCCCGCGCCGACCAGACAGTTTTTACCAATTTTTGCGCCATTGAGCACCACCGCCTGAATGCCGATCAGCGAGCCGTCGCCGATGGTACAGCCATGCAGCATGACCTGATGGCCTACGCTGACGTTTTCACCAATGTTCAATGGCATGCCGGGATCGGCGTGCAAAACACTGTTATCTTGGATATTGGAGCCCTTGCCCACGGTAATGGTTTCCGTGTCGCCCCGAATCACCACTCCGAACCAGACGCTGCTGTCTTCAGCGAGGGTCACATTGCCCACGACCCGGGCGCTGTCAGCCACCCAGGCTGATTCATGGATGGAAGGGATCAAATCGTCCAGTTGATAAATGGCCATGGGTGTCCTTGATTGAATCGTCGTGGGGTGACCTTGATTGTACGGAGCCCTCTGGCCCTATCGTCGACAATTCAGCCATGACTGCCACGCCCCCAACCGCAGAACTGCGCCAGCTTGCCCTGCAGGCACTGCTGGAGCCAGATTCACAACAGAAAGCACTCCTAACCCTTACTTTACAGGCACAAGCAGCTACTCTTTTAGTAGCAAAAGACACTAATTTTCTGGCACCCGCCGGTCTGCCCGGCTGCCCCGCGCGGCCAGAGTTGCACTCGCACCTGGATCTGCCCAAGCGCTCCCCCTTCACCCCGGAGGGCCTGGCCGCGCTGCTCCACGCACTGACACACATCGAGTTCAATGCCATCAATCTGGCGCTGGATGCCGTCTGGCGCTTTGCCGACATGCCACGCGCCTACTACCTGGACTGGCTAAAAGTGGCCGCTGAAGAAGCCCAGCACTTCAGCCTGCTACGCACCCACCTGCAATCCATGGGCTACGACTATGGCGACTTCCCCGCCCACACCGGCCTGTGGGACATGGCTCAAAAAACCGAGGGCGATGTACTCGCGCGAATGGCCCTGGTGCCGCGCACGCTGGAGGCGAGAGGGCTGGATGCCACGCCGCCCCTGCAGGCCAAGCTGCGCAAAGTTGGCACAGCTGATGCGCTGCGTGCGGTGGACATTCTGGACATCATCCTGCGCGACGAAATCGGGCATGTCGCCATCGGCAACTGCTGGTACCGCTTTCTGTGCGCCCAGCGCGGGTTGGACCCGCTCGCCGCCTATGCCGTGCTGGCCAGGCAATACGGCGCGCCCCGCCTGAAAGGTCCCTTAAATCTTGAAGCACGGCGTGACGCAGGATTTGACGAGGCTGAAATGGCCCTATTAAGGTCCCGCGCCTAATTACTACGTTTTGTAACAGTTAAGACATTTGAAGAGCGCTAGACTGGACAAATACTAAAAAAAATAGATTCCAAAGGGAGGTTGCGCATGATCCGGCACTTGGTTCCCGACATTCCATCGCACATGCCGCGCCTGCCCGCGGACGTGGCCCTGCAGCTGCCGCAGGGCCAGCGTGTGGGTGACGCCAACGCCCTCGTCAAGCTGTCGTTTTCCAGGTGGTCGAGCATCGCCCGCCTCAAGGCTGGCCAGATAGGCGCCCTGGCCGAAGACTACGTCGAGGGCAAACTGCAGATTGAAGGCGCCATGCGCGATGTCATGCGCGCGGTGACCAAGCTGCTGCCCGGCAACCCGGTGGAAAGCGACACGGGCTGGTGGTTCAATTGGCTACATCTCGCGAAATCCATGACGGCCCACACGCCGACCAAAGACGCCACGCAGGTGCAGTTTCACTACGACGTTTCAGATGCTTTCTACGCGCTGTGGCTGGACCCGCGCCGGGTTTACTCATGCGCCTATTACCGCGACATCAGCGACGCATCAATGACGCTCGCGCGCGCCCAGGAAGCCAAGCTCGACCACATCTGCCGCAAGCTGATGCTGCAACCCGGCGAGCGCTTTCTCGATATCGGGGCCGGCTGGGGCGCGCTGCTGCTGTGGGCGGCCGAGCATTACGGCGTGGATGCCACCGGCATCACGCTGTCAAAAAACCAGTATGCGCATGTGCAGCAGCTGATTGAACAAAAAGGCCTGGGGCAGCGCGTGCGCATCGAACTGCGCGACTACCGCGACATGCCAGAGCACCAGCCCTTCGACAAAATCTCGTCGGTAGGCATGTTCGAGCATGTGGGGCACACGAACATGAGCAGTTACTTCGAAAAAATCATGCGCCTGCTGGTCCCCGGCGGTCTCGTCATGAACCACGGCATCACAGCCGGTGGGCTTGAAAACCGACAGCTCGGCGCCGGCATGGGCGACTTCATCGAGAAATACATATTCCCTGGCGGCGAACTGCTGCACGTCAGTGCCGTTCTAGAGCACTTGGCCCGCTCCGGGCTGGAGATGGTGGACACCGAGAACCTGCGTCCGCACTACGCCCGTACGCTCTGGGACTGGTCAGATGCGCTGGAGGCGCGGCTCGATGCTGCGCGCCAGGTGCTGACCGCCGACGGCGGCCCCGAGCGCGCCGAAAAAATCCTGCGCGCCTACCGCTTGTATCTGGCGGGCAGTGCCATGAGTTTTGAGCAGGGCTGGATATCGCTGCACCAGTTGCTGGCCACACGGCCTTCGGGCGATGTGCGCAATGCACAGGCCGGACAGATCAAGGGTGCGCAGTCGGTCTACCCTTTCAGCCGGGACTATATGTACCGTTGATCTCCACCACCCCGGGTAGAAGGTCAACCCCGCGGATGGTGCTGTGCATGCAGCACCTTCAGGCGTTCCCGGGCCACGTGGGTGTAAATCGTGGTGGTGGAAATATCGGCGTGCCCCAGCAGCATCTGCACAGCACGCAGGTCGGCACCATGGTTCAGCAAATGGGTTGCAAACGCATGGCGCAAAGTATGGGGCGACAAGGCAGACGTGATGTCGGCCAAGCGCGCATATTTTTTAACCAGCATCCAGAACATCACCCGGCTCATGCCATGGCCATGCCCGGTCACAAACAGGTCATCAGTCTGCTGGCCGCCCAGAATCGCCGGCCGTGCCTCTGCCAGATAAAGCACGATCCATTCACGCGCCACCTGCCCGAAAGGCACCAGCCGCTCCTTGCTGCCCTTGCCCATGACGCGCAGCACGCCTTCATTCAAGCCCACGTGAAAAGTCTTGAGCCCGACCAGCTCACTGACACGCAGGCCGCTGGCATACATCAGCTCCAGCATGGCGCGGTCGCGCTGCCCGAGCGCCGTCTCCACGGAAGGAGCCGCCAACAACGACTCGACTTGCGCCTCGCTCATGACTTGGGGCACCCGTAGCGCCTGCTTGGCGGACTGAAGTTTCAGCGTCGGATCGGCAGCAATGAGGCGCTCGCGCAGCGCCCAGCGAAAGTAACGTTTGAACACCGTCAGGCGCCGATTGGCCGAGGTGGCTTTGGTGGCGGCATGCCTGATGGCA
>DASUIO010000129.1:0-6313 GCA_036279755.1 Polaromonas sp.
GTGGCGCGCTGCCAGCGCAGTGGCCAGGCGCACAACTTCCTGTAAATCGGGCGACGCCAGGCGGATAACCTCGCCTTGGGGTGAGCGGCGTTGCGCGCCATGCTCGGCGGCAGAGGGCAACTGCAAAGGCGCCAGAAAACCGTCCAGATCGGTGAGCTTGCGGCCCGACACAATCGCCAGTGCGCCGCCCAGCTGAGCTGCGAGTTGCCGCAGGATGGGAATCAGCTCTGCAGTGACCTGCACCGCTTCGGGCTGCGGCGCCAGGTCGGCCAGGGTGCCGTCGAAGTCCAGGAAAAGCGCGGTCTGCGGGCCAATGCCGGGCAGGTCGGAGGGGGCTGGGTTTGAGGGCTGAAGGGTCATAGACCCACCACCATAGCAGAGCCCTTTTGAAAGGGCTGTAGGCGGGTTTCGCCTCTTGCCGGATTCAGCCCGGTGACCCCGCAGCGAAACCGGGGCCTAGGCTCACGGCGGCCACTCGCGCCTGGTGAATCCATTCGCCAATCTGCTTGCCGCTCTGCCCTGCCGCCTGCGCGTTGGCAGCCACCTGATCCGTCGCCACGGATTGTGCCGCAGCCAGCGCCTCCAGCAGGCGCTGGCGCTGGGGGTAGGGCGAATGCTCAAAGCCGAGGCGGCCCCGCGCATCACACTCGCACGCCAGCAGGATGTCGGCAAAGCGCCGGGGCTTGCGAAAGGCATCGCAGCGCTCCAGCAGGCGCACCACAGCGGCCGCGCTGAAGTCGCCGCTGCGGTGAATGTTGCCGTGCTCGCGCGCCACCACGTCGGCTATCTCGCGGCAATCAGTCGGCACGCGAAAGCGCTCGCATACGCCCTTGAGCAGGCGTGCGCTGCTCTCTTCGTGGCCGATGTGCCGGGGCAGCATGTCGGCGGGGGTCGTGCCTTTGCCCAAATCGTGGCCCAGGCAGGCAAAGCGCACGGTCAGGGGCGCCTGCAGCCGCGCCGCCATGTCGAGCACCAGCATCAGGTGAATGCCGGTGTCCACCTCGGGGTGGTAATCGGCGCGCTGCGGCACGCCCCAGAGCCTGGCCACTTCAGGCAGCAGCTTTTGCAGGGCACCGCATTTTCGCAGCACCTCGAACAGGCGCGAAGGTTTAGCCTCCATCAGCCCGCGCGCCAGCTCCTGCCACACGCGTTCGGGCACCAGCGCATCGACTTCGCCGTCCGCCACCATGTCCTGCATCAGCGCCAGGGTTTCGGGCGCGACGGAAAAATCGGGAAACCGGGCAGCAAAGCGCGCCAGCCGCAAAATGCGCACCGGGTCTTCGCGAAAGGCTTCGGTGACATGGCGCAAAACCTTGCGCTGAAGGTCCTGCTGCCCGCCATAAGGATCAATCAGCGCCTCAAAATCAGGCTCAAATGCGGCGGTAGCCCTTTCTTGACGGGCGGGAGCAGCTATTGAATTAATAGTAAGGTCGCGCCGCGCCAGGTCCTGCTCCAGCGTCACGTCGGGCTCGGCATGCACCACAAAGCCGCGGTAGCCGCGCGCCGTGTTGCGCTCGGTGCGCGCCAGCGCGTACTCTTCCCGGGTCTGCGGGTGCAGAAACACCGGAAAGTCCCTGCCCACGGGGATAAAGCCCTGGGCCACCAGTTCCTCGGGTGTGGCGCCCACCACCACCCAGTCGCGGTCTTGCACTGGCAAGCCCAGCAAGGCATCGCGCACCGCACCCCCAACCATGTAAATCTGCATGCGGGCAGTTTAGCGGCTCAAGTCATCCGCACCCTTCAGCGCCTCACGGCTTCAGGCGGTAAGGCTCCTCAAACTCGACGAAGTCCTTTTCTGCCAGTGCGTCATCGATCCAGGCCTTGACGCCCGGCAGGGTGGACAGGCGCTCGATGTAGGCGGTGATGTCTGCCGGAACCGGCAAGGCATAGCTTTTAAGGCGCATGCACACCGGCGCAAAAAACGCGTCGGCAATGCTGAACTCGCCAAACAGCATCGGGCCTTTGTGCTCCGCCAGCAATTCGCGCCACATGCTGATGAGGCGCATGACATCGGCGCGCACGGCGGGCTTGTCGCGCCAGATCAGCCGGCCTGCATCGCTCAGATCGGCTTCAATGTTCATGGTGCAGGCCGAACGCAGGGCCGCAAAGCCGCTGTGCATTTCGGCGCAAACGCTGCGCGCCTGGGCACGCGCTTTGATATCGCGGGGCCAGAGCTGCTTGTCGGGAAAACGTTCGGCCAGGTATTCGGCAATGGCCAGCGTGTCCCACACCACCAGGCCCTCGTCGTCCAGCACGGGCACCTTGACTGCCGGGTTGATGCGGCTGACTTTCTTTTTGAATTCGGAGCCGGCATCAAATGAATCAAAACGGATTTTGACTTCCTCGAAAGGAATGCCGGCCTGCTTGAGCAGCACCCATGGCCGCATGGACCACGATGAGTAATTTTTATTACCGATATAGAGCTTGAGCATGGGGCCTCCGGTCTGCTGATTAAAATCGTCCGGACGTTTTGCGTTTGGCCATCAGGCCGCTGCGCAAGCCTCGCGCGCCCAGGTAGCTGGGCACAATCGCGCCCACTGCCGCTGGCGTGATGCCCAGCGCCTGCAGACCAGGCAGTTTGCCGCTGGCGACGTTGTCGGTTTTCATGGCGTCAAGGTTGTCCCGGCTCAGCACGGGTTCGCCGGGCGCCAGTTCCATGAGCCGGGCCTGCAGACGCGCCAGCGCGTCGGGCAGTGCGATCACCGGCCGGCCCTTGCCGCCCTTGACGCCGGCGTAGCGGCCTGCCAGCTCTACCAGTTGCTTGAGCGTGAACACCTCGGGACCGCAGGCTTCAAAAATTTGCCCGATTGTGTCGGAGTCTTGCAGGCACTCCACCACTGCGCTGGCCACGTCTTCCACCCACACCGGCTGAAAGCGCGCCTGGCTACCCGCCAGCGGAATCACCGGAAACATCTGCTGCAGCCTCGCAAAGGTGTTAAGAAATTTGTCTTCAGCACCAAACATCACACTGGGGCGCAGCACCGTCACGTCGAGCCCGGCGCTGAGCAACACCGCCTCGCCGCGCGCCTTGCTGCGCTGGTACATTGACGCCGAATCGAGCGAAGCACCCAGCGCGCTAATGTGAATGATGCGCCGAACACCGCTGGCCTCGCAGGCCCGCGCCAGCTCCAGTGGCAATTGCACATGCGCTTTTTCAAAATCGGCTTCCGACCCGTGCAGGATGCCGACCAGATTGACCACGGCATCGTGTCCGGCCAGCAAGGGCGCCAGCGACATGCTGTCATGCACGTTGATTTCGACCACGTCGACCAGCGGCAGCACCAGGAGGTGCCGCGCGTTGTCCCGGCGTCGTGTGGCCACGGTCACGCGGCATTGCAAGCGGTTCAGTTTTTCGCAAACATGCTGGCCGACAAAACCGGTGCCGCCGAGAATAAGGATTTTTTCCATAAACGCTAATTTAGCGCGTTTGACAGGTTTTCACTGAAAATTATTTTTCCCCAATTATTTATGGCTTTTTCCCAATTGGCATGGGCGCAAGAGGCTATCAAATAAATAGCATTCAGCGTTTGGCGATTTTGCGGGGCTTGCCGAAATCGTCAATTGCCACGTAGGTCAGGCTGGCTTCCGTGACCTTGATGTAATGGCCCTGCGCGCGAAAGCGCTCGGCGTACACCTCGACCTGCACCGTGATCGATGTGGTGCCGATGCGGGTCACGTCTGAAAAAAACGACAGGATGTCGCCGACCCTGACGGGTTGCTTGAAGATGAACTGGTTGACCGCCACCGTCGCCATGCGGCCGTCGACATAGCGCGCCGGTATTACTGAGCCGGCCATGTCCACCTGGGCCATGACCCAGCCGCCGAAGATATCGCCGTTGGCATTGCAGTCCGCCGGCATCGGGATCATCTTGAGCACCAGCTCCTTGTCGGTGGGCAACTGGACCTTGATGGTCTGCAGCTGCGCCTCGGCGCTGGCATCTGCGTTGACGTTGGCGGCATTGCCCGCGTGGGCGCTTGATTCGGAAGACATAGGCACAATCTCATAAGAAATTAAAACAACCCCAACGATTGTGACGCATGCGCTCCCGAGCTTCCACGGCTGATTCTTCCCTTCCTGTGCCTTCCCCCGCAACCGCGGACGGCTCCCACCCGGCACCGGCGCCCGAGCGCTCGGACCTGGCCACGCTCAAGCGGCTGTTTCCCTATTTGTGGGAGTACAAATGGCGTGCCATGGCGGCCCTGGCCTTCATGGTGGGTGCCAAGCTGGCCAATGTGGGCGTGCCGCTGCTGCTGAAAAATCTGGTTGACACCATGAACTTCAAGCCCGGCGATGTGCAGGTCGTGCTGGTGGTCCCGGTGGCCTTGCTGATGGCCTATGGCTTGTTGCGTTTATCGACCACGCTGTTCACCGAACTGCGTGAGTGGGTGTTTGCCAAAGCCACCGAAGGCGCGGCGCGGCGTATTTCACTGGAAGTGTTCCAGCATTTGCACGCGCTCAGCCTGCGCTTTCACCTGGAGCGGCAAACCGGCGGCATGACACGCGACATCGAGCGCGGCACGCGCGGCGTGCACTCGCTGATCTCGTATTCGCTGTACAGCATCATCCCGACCCTGATCGAGGTGACGCTGGTGCTCAGTCTGCTGGCCGTCAAGTTCGATGTCTGGTTTGCCGGCATCACCGGCATCGCGCTGGTCTTCTACATCTTCTTCACGGTCAAGGTGACCGAATGGCGCACGAAGTTCCGCAAGACCATGAACGAGCTGGACTCGTTGGCCCACAGCCGCGCCGTTGACTCGCTGCTGAATTATGAAACCGTCAAGTATTTCAACAACGAAGAATTTGAGGCGGCACGCTATGACGAGGGCCTCAAGCGCTACCGCCAGGCCGCCATCAAGAGCCAGAACACCCTGAGTCTGCTCAATACCGGTCAGCAACTGATCATTGCCATTGGGTTGGTGGCCATGCTGTGGCGCGCCACGCAAGGCGTGGTCGATGGCCGCATGACGCTGGGCGATCTGGTGATGGTCAACGCCTTCATGATTCAGCTCTACATTCCGCTGGGTTTTCTGGGCGTGATCTACCGCGAAATCAAGCAGAGCCTGACCGACCTCGACAAGATGTTCACGTTGATGGAAAAAGAGCGCGAAATTGCCGACGAGCCAGATGCGCAGCCGATCCGCATTGAAGGCTCGCCCGCAGTGCGCTTTGAAAACGTCAGCTTCGCCTATGAGCCGAGGCGTCCCATCCTGCACCACGTCAGTTTTGAAATCCCGCCGGGCAAAACGGTAGCCGTGGTGGGTTCTTCGGGCGCGGGCAAGTCCACCCTGGCGCGCCTGCTGTTCCGCTTTTACGATGTGCAGCAAGGCCGCATCACCATTGCCGGGCAGGACATCAAACACGTCACCCAGGCCAGCGTGCGCCAGGCCATCGGCATCGTGCCGCAAGACACCGTGCTGTTCAACGACACGGTGGAATACAACATTGCCTACGGCAAGCCCGGCGCCAGCCACGCCGAGGTGGAGGGCGCCGCCCGCGCGGCGCACATTCACGCCTTCATTGCCTCAACGCCGCTGGGCTACAACACCATGGTGGGCGAGCGCGGCCTGAAACTCTCGGGTGGTGAAAAGCAGCGCGTGGCGATTGCCCGCACCCTGCTGAAAAATCCGCCAATGGTGATTTTTGATGAAGCCACCTCGGCGCTCGACTCGGCCAACGAGCGCGCCATTCAGACCGAACTGCGGGAAGCCGCCCAGAACAAGACCACGCTGGTGATTGCGCACCGGCTTTCCACGGTGGTGGACGCGCACGAGATTCTGGTGATGGACGCAGGCCGCATCATCGAGCGCGGCAGCCACAGTGCCTTGCTGGCCGCCAACGGGCGCTATGCTGAGATGTGGGCCATGCAGCAGCAGGCCAGCGAGCGGATTGAAGAGGAAATCGGGGTTTAGTACTTACTTAGGGAGATGGAAATTGCCGAAATACCTCTTCCCCGTCATTGCGAGCGAAGCGTGGCAATCCATGCCATCGTGGTGCGCGACCATGGATCGCCGCGCTTCGCTCGCGATGACGGCCGGAGGTTCAAGGTCCGTGTGCAGTTTCGGTCGCCCGAAACAGGGAGCTCGCGATGACGAAACGGGTATGTTTGTAATTTCTGACTCCCTTATGAGGCGGGCGCTACGCGCCCGGCTGCAGCCGGCTGCCGGAACCACCGGTGAGGATGATGCCTTTGCGCGGGGTCATTTTTTTCTCTGTGTTCAAAGAATTTCGGCCAGCATGCGGTCCACGCCCTGCTGCCAGGCGGGCAGGCTCAAGCCAAAGATGGCTTGCAGCTTGGCGGTGTTGAGCCGCGAG
>DASUIO010000130.1:0-2429 GCA_036279755.1 Polaromonas sp.
TTTGGCTACATCGGCACCCTGCGCAACTGGCAACCCTGGCTGGCAGCGGCTACACCGGGGCTGCTGTACATGGCGATTTCGATGGGTGCGTTTGGCTGGCTGGTACTCAGGCACTGACGGCTGGCTCAGCGTGACACTTAAGGCATCGACACCCAGCGGCATTATTTTGTTGGCCCACGGCTCGCGTGACCCCCAGTGGCGAGCGCCGATGGAAGCCGTCGCCGCACACATACTCGCCCGCCGGCCCGAAATAAAAGTCTGCTGCGCCTACCTGGAGCTCTGCGCACCTTCACTGACTGAAGCTGCTACTGATTTAATAGCTGCCGGCGCCCGTCATATAAGAATATTTCCTATTTTTTTTGGGGTTGGAAAACATGCCCGCGAAGACTTGCCGCGACTGCTTGAACAGATCCGGGCAGCGCATCCTGGCGTGGCGATTGAACTCCTGCCCACTGCCGGTGAGCACGAGAAGCTGACGCTACTGATGGCCGACATCGCCCTGCGCTAAAGCATCAACGTTTCTTTAGCGCAATATAGGCATAATAAAATAACCAATCAGCTTTAATTTGATATGAATCTCCACCAATTCCGCTTTATTCAGGAGGCCGTACGGCGCAACCTGAATTTGACCGAAACCGCCCGCGTCCTGCACACGTCGCAGCCCGGCGTTTCCAAAGCCATCATCGAACTCGAGGAAGAGCTCGGCGTGGAAATTTTTGCCCGGCATGGCAAGCGCCTCAAACGCGTCACCGAGCCGGGCGAACACGTCCTCAAAAGCATCGAACTCATCATGCGCGAGGTGGGCAATTTACGGCGCATTGGCGAGCAGTTTTCGGCGCAGGACAGCGGCACGCTTTCGATTGCCACCACCCACACCCAGGCCCGCTATGTTTTGCCGCAGTCGGTGGCCAAGCTGCGCGAAGCCTTCCCAAAAGTCAATGTCAGCCTGCACCAGGGCTCACCCGAGCAGGTGGCCCGTATGGTCCTGGACGAAGTTGCCGAGATCGGCATGGCCACTGAATCGCTGACCGAATACGAAGGTCTGGTGACCCTGCCCTGCTACGAATGGCAGCACATGCTGGTCATGCCTTTGGACCATCCGCTGGCCAAAAACGAGCACATCACACTGGAGGATCTGGCCCACGAACCGCTGATCACCTACCACCCGTCGTTTACCGGGCGCACCAAGGTGGACCGTGCTTTTGCGGCCAAGCACCTGCAGCCTCGCATTGCCCTTGAAGCCATTGATTCCGACGTGATCAAGACCTATGTGCGCTTGGGGTTAGGCGTCGGCATTGTGGCCGAGATGGCGATCAGGGACGACGGCACCAATAGCGACCTGCTGGCCCGACCGGCAGGCGCGCTATTTGGCGTGAACGTGGCCCGTGTGGCTTTCAAACGCGGCGCCTACCTGCGCAATTTTGTCTATAAATTTGCCGAGCTGCTCAGCGACAAGCTGACCCGCGACCTGATCACCAAGGCCATGGCAGGCCACCTTAACGACTTCGAAGCTTAACCATGCCAACGCAAGAGACAACTACCGCGAGCGCAGCGCGCACCCCTCAACTCAAAAGCAAACTGCCGAATGTTGGCACCACCATCTTTACCGTCATGTCCACGCTGGCAGCGGAAAAAGGGGCCGTCAATCTGGGTCAGGGTTTTCCTGACTTCGACTGCGACCCCAAGCTGATCAACGCCGTCACGGATGCCATGAAGCGCGGACTGAACCAGTATCCGCCCATGACCGGCGTGCCGGTGTTGCGCGAGGCCATTGCGGCCAAGGTGGCCAAGCTATACGGCCACGGCTACAACGCCAACGCGGAAATCACCATCACGGCGGGCGCCACGCAAGCCATCCTCACCATCATTTTGGCCGTGGTTCACCCCGGCGATGAAGTGATCGTGCTCGAGCCCTGCTACGACAGCTATGTGCCCAATATCGAGCTGGCCGGCGGCACGGCGGTGCGCGTGCCTTTGACAGCTGGCACGTTCCGCCCGGATTTCGACAAAATCTCAAAGGCCATCACGCCCAAAACCCGCGCCATCATCATCAATTCGCCGCATAACCCGAGCGGCACGGTCTGGACTGAGGCTGACATGCTCAAGCTGCAGGACATTCTGGCGCCCACCAATGTGCTGTTGATCAGCGACGAGGTCTATGAACACATGGTGTTTGATGCTCAGTTGCACCACAGCGCAGCGCGCTTTGCCGGCCTGGCGGCGCGCGCCTTCATTGTCAGCAGCTTTGGCAAGACCTACCATGTCACCGGCTGGAAGCTCGGTTATGTGGCAGCGCCCGCCAGCTTGAGCGCCGAGTTTCGCAAAGTGCACCAGTTCAATGTATTCACCGTCAACACACCGATGCAGCATGGCCTGGCCGACTATATGGCCGATGAGCAGCCCTACCTCGACTTGCCAGCCTTCTACCA
>DASUIO010000131.1:0-4292 GCA_036279755.1 Polaromonas sp.
GTGCTGGTGGTCGGCCTGGCGGTGCTCTGTGCCTTTGCGTTGCTGGTGGCCCGGCTGGTCTATCTGCAGGTGGTTCGCCATGATGATCTGAGCGAGCAGGCGGAAAACAATCGCACGGCCATCGTTCCCATCGTGCCCAACCGCGGGCTGATTCTGGACCGCAACGGTGTCGTGCTGGCGACCAACTACTCGGCTTATACCCTGGAGATCACGCCCTCCAGGGTGGACAAACTGGAAGAGACCATTGCGGCCCTGGCGCAGGTGGTGGAGATCCAGCCGCGCGACAAGCGGCGCTTCAAACGCCTGCGTGAAGAGTCGAGAAATTTTGAATCGCTGCCGATCCGCACGCGCTTGACCGATGAGGAAGTGGCCCGCTTTGCGGCGCAGCGCTTTCGCTTTCCCGGTGTCGACATCAAGGCCCGGTTGTTCCGCAGCTACCCGCTTGGCGAATCGGGCAGCCACATAGTGGGCTACATGGGCCGTATCAACCAGGCGGAAAAGGAAAATATAGAAGGCAGCGACGACGAAGGCAATTACCGCGGCACCGACTACATCGGCAAGCTCGGGGTTGAGCAGAGTCTTGAGCAGCAGTTGCACGGCACCACCGGCGTCGAGCGGGTTGAAACCTCGGCGGGCGGCCGCGCCGTGCGCAAGCTGGCCAGCAACCCGGCCACGCCCGGCGATACCGTGATGCTGTCGCTCGACATTCACTTGCAAAAACTGGTCGAGGACATGTTTGGTGCGCGGCGCGGCGCGCTGGTGGCGCTGGACCCGAAGACTGGCGACGTGCTGGCGTTTGTCAGTAAACCGACGTTCGATCCCAACCTCTTTGTCGATGGCATCGATCAAGAGAGTTGGCAGGCGCTCAATGAGTCCATCGATAAGCCGCTGCTGAATCGGGCCCTGCGGGGGACTTACCCGCCGGGCTCAACCTACAAACCCTTCATGGCCATGGCGGCCCTGCAGACGGGCAAGCGCTCGCCCACGGCGCTGATCAACGACCCCGGCTACTTCATGTTCGGCGGTCGCCGCTTTGGCAGCCCGGAGAACGAGCGTGGCGGCATCATGGACATGCACCGAGCCATTGTCGAATCGAGCAATGTGTATTTCTATTCGCTGGCCAACGAGCTAGGCGTGGACGTGATACACGACTTCATGAAGCCGCTGGGCTTTGGCCAGATCACCGGCATCGACATCAATGGCGAAGTGCGCGGCGTGCTGCCCAGCCAGGCCTGGAAGCGCGGCTATTTCAAACGCCCCGAGCAGCAAAAGTGGTTTGCCGGGGAAACCATTTCGCTGGGCATTGGACAGGGCTACAACAGCTTCACCATGCTGCAGCTGGCGCAGGCTACGGCGGTGCTGGCCAATAACGGCGTCAAGCACAAGCCGCGTCTGGTGATCGGCACCCAGGACCCGGCGACGCACGTGCTGCAACCGCTGCCGCCTGGTCCTCCGGAAAATCTGGGCTACAAGGCCGAAAACGTGGCCGTTGTGCGCAAGGCCCTGGTGGGTGTCACGCAAGTGGGCACCTCGGCCAAGGTGTTTGCCGGGGCGGGCTACCTGAGCGGCGGCAAAACCGGTACCGCGCAGGCGGTGACGATGGGCCAGAAAGACAAATACAACAAAGCCCGGATGGAAGAGCACCAGCGCGACCACGCGTTGTATATCGCGTTTGCACCGGCCGATGATCCAAAAATTGCGCTGGCGGTGATTGTGGAAAATGCCGGTTGGGGCGCGGCTGCGGCCGCCCCCATCGCGCGGCGGGTATTTGACTACGTGCTGATGGGCCAGTATCCCAGCAAGGAAGACATGGCCGCCGTGCAAAAAGGGCTGGCCGGTGCGCCAATCGGCAAGCCGCGTCTGGCGGCCGAGATGGCTGGGCTGATGGCGGCTGGTGTCAACCAGGATTAAAAAGCGCCCCCACGCTTTTCACTTCGTGTAATGCGCTGCCCCCCGTGGGGGCTGAACTTGCTTGGGGCGGCCCGGCGCGGCGTTCCGATGCCACCACGTTAAATCACTGCGGAGCTTGCGGCGCTATTTCAGGAATGCATCAAAAGCGGTTTTCAGAATCAGCGCGCTGACCACCCCGATAAACACCACCCGTACAAAGCCCGTGCCGTGTTTGAGCGCCAGGCGCGTCCCCAGCACACTGCCCACCACATTGGCCACGGCCATGGTGAGGACGAAATGCCACCAGACATGGCCCTTGTAGGCAAACACCGCCAGCGCTGCCAGATTGGTGGCCGTGTTGATCAGCTTGGCCGAGGCCGAGGCGTTCAAAAAGTCATAGCCCAGCCATCGCACAAACAAAAAAACCAAAAAGCTGCCGGTACCAGGGCCGAAAAACCCGTCGTAAAAACCCAGCACCAGGCCAATGCTGCAGGCCGCAAGGGTCTCGGTATGGCCGGTCAGGCACGGCGTATGGTGGCGACCCAGTTCCTTCTTCATCAGTGTGTAGAGCAGCACCGCCAGCAGCACAAAGGGCAGGGTTTTGCGTAAAAAAACCGGGGAAATGACCGTCACCAGCCAGGCGCCCGCCAGCGCGCCGGTAAAACCTGCCGCGGCAGCTGGCAGCAGCGCCGCCCAGCGCAAGTTCACACGGCGGGCATATTGAGCGGTGGCTACCGCCGTGCCCCAGACCGAGGCCCCCTTGTTGACGCCAAACAGGGTGGCCGGGTGCGTGGTGGGAAAGACGGCAAACAGGGCCGGCACCAGAATCAGGCCGCCGCCGCCGACGATGGAGTCTACAAAACCTGCAGCCAGGGAGGCGAACGAAACAAGCAGTAACTCCATGGAAGGATTGTCTCATTGCTAAAAACGGATTGGATGCTATTTAATTGATAGCTAATGATGCTTGTTGATAAAGGGCGGTACGGCAATTTGATAAAAATTGACGAGAAACAAACGGCCATAAAAAAAGCGCTGGGGTTGCCAGCGCTTTTGTCAAAAAAACACCTCGTGGCGTGTTCGTTTGCGTCTTTCTGATTGCTCTTTTGTGTCTCCTCGGCTCCTCGCGTTACGAGCAGCAGGGCTCGTCAGCAAGAGGTCCAATGTAACCTTCACACTGAGATCGTGCATTGGGGGTTTCCCGACCCCCGGATGGCCTCGTCGGCCTGCCCAAAGCGGAATCTTCGCGATCGATCATGGGGATCCGCCGGAAGGCGGTTGCGCACCTTCAAACCCCAGCCTGTATCCATTGCGCCGCCATCTCTGCAATCATCAGCGTGGGTGAGTTGGTGTTGCCGCTGGTAATCACGGGCATCACGCCGGCATCGACCACGCGCAGCCCGCGGATGCCGCGTACCCGCAGGTGCGAGTCCACCACGGCCATCGCATCATCGCTCGCGCCCATTTTGGTGGTGCCCACCGGGTGGAAGATGGTGGTGGCGATGTCGCCGGCCAGCCTGGCGAGCTCTTCGTCGGTTTGAAACTGCACGCCGGGCTTGTATTCTTCAGGCTGGTATTTGGCCAGCGCGCTCTGGCTGATGATGTTGCGTGTCACGCGCAGCGAGTCGGCTGCCACTTGGCGGTCCTCGGCCGTGCTCAGGTAATTCGGCGCAATTGCCGGAGCGTCTTCGAAACGGCTACTTTTGATCTTCACCGTGCCGCGGCTGCTCGGGGAGAGGTTGCAGACACTGGCGGTAAACGCATTGAAGCTGTGCAGCGGCTCACCGAAAGCCTCCAGTGACAGCGGCTGGACGTGGTACTCGATATTCGGATAAGAGTGGTCGGGTGAGCTGCGCGTGAAGGCGCCCAGCTGCGACGGCGCCATGCTCATGGGGCCGGTGCGGCGAAACGCGTATTCGAGCCCGATGCGGGCCTTGCCCCACCAGGAGTTGGCCATGGTGTTGAGCGACAGGCCCCAGTGCTTCGTGGCCTGGTCAGCCTGCACCTTGTAGATTGTGCGGATTTGCAGGTGGTCCTGCAGGTTGGCGCCCACACCGGGCAGGTCTTGCACCACCGGGATGCCGTGCTGCTGCAGCAGGGCGGCCGGTCCAATGCCCGAGAGCTGCAGAATCTGCGGCGAGCCGATGCTGCCCGCGCTCAAAATCACCTCGCCCTGCGCTGCCGCCACGCTAACCGTCAGCATCTGGCCATCCCGCCATACCTGGGCGCCCGTGCAGCGCAGGGAATCACCCGGTGGCGTGTCGATGAGCAAGCGGACGACCTGAGTGGAGGTCCACACCGTCAGGTTAGGGCGCTGATTGCCTGCGGGGCGTAAAAACGCCTTGGCAGTGTTCCAGCGCCAGCCACTTTTCTGGTTGACTTCAAAGTAACCCACGCCCTCGTTG
>DASUIO010000132.1:0-3301 GCA_036279755.1 Polaromonas sp.
GCAGGCGGCCGGGTCGTCGGAGTGATCCCCAAGGCCCTGGTGGAAAAGGAATGGGCTCACAACGGCTGCACTGAATTGCACATTGTGGAGAACATGCACGAGCGCAAGCGCGTCATGGCCGAGCACGCTGACGCGTTTTTGGCCCTGCCCGGCGGCATTGGCACCATGGAAGAGTTTTTTGAAGTCTGGACTTGGCGCCAACTGGGCTACCACGACAAACCGGTCGGCCTGCTTAACCTGGATGGCTACTACGACAGCTTGCTGGTTTTTTTGGCCTCGGCGGTGAAGCAGGGTTTCATGAGCGACTGGCAGATGGAACTGATTCGCACCGACAGCGATGCGGAACGGCTGCTGGAAGCGCTGGTACAAGCAGCGGGCATGACGGCACCGACCGTCCGGCTAGACCAGATTTAAGACTGAAAACGGGTTCCGCCGCCGAGCCGCCCCAAGGCAGAACAGGCCCCTCGGAGGGCAGCGAAGCTACACGCAGTGAGCGAACATGGGGGCCACGGCCGCAGCGCAGGGCCGCCCCAAGCAAGGCCAGCCCCCTCGGGGGGCAGCGAGCTACACGCAGTGAGCGAGTGTGGGGGCCAAGTTACACGGCCGCGTCGTCTTCTTCACCCGTGCGGATGCGCACCGCGCGCTCCACGCTGGTGATGAAAATCTTGCCGTCCCCAATCTTGCCGGTGCGTGCCGCACGCACGATGGCTTCCACGCAGCGGTCCACGTCGTCGCTTTTAACCACCACCTCAACCTTGACCTTGGGCAGGAAGTCAACCACGTACTCGGCACCACGGTACAGCTCGGTGTGGCCCTTCTGGCGGCCAAAGCCCTTGACTTCGGTCACGGTCAGGCCGGTCACCCCACATTCGGCCAGCGCCTCGCGAACTTCTTCCAGTTTGAAAGGCTTGAGGATGGCGGTAATTTGTTTCACTAAAAGTCTCCGAGGATTCTGGGGTTTAAATACTGCATGGCCTGAAAGGCTCAATCGCGAAATTTACTGGTAATAGGATAACGCCAATCCTTGCCAAAGCTTCGGTGTGTGACCCGGATGCCGACCGGTGACTGTCGGCGCTTGTACTCGTTGTGCCTGATCAGCCGGGCCACGCGCTCGACCAACGCACGGTCAAACCCAGCGGCCACGATGCTTTCCACGCTCTGGTCGTTTTCCATATAGCGCTCCAGTATGGCATCCAACACGTCGTAGGGCGGCAGGCTGTCCTGATCAGTTTGGTCGGCGCGCAATTCGGCGCTGGGTGGCCGGGTGATGATGCGCTCCGGAATCGGGTGGCTACCCGTGCCATACGGGTCGTTCTCATTGCGCCAGCGCGCCAGTCGGAACACCCTGGTTTTCAGCAGGTCCTTGATCACCGCAAAGCCGCCCGCCATGTCGCCATACAAGGTGCAGTAGCCGGTGGCCATTTCGCTTTTGTTGCCTGTGGTCAGCACGATGGAGCCAAATTTATTGGAGAGCGCCATCAAAAACACCCCGCGAATGCGCGCCTGGATGTTTTCCTCGGTGGTATCTTCCGCAAGCCCCTTGAACTCACCGGCCAACGACGCCTTGAAAGCGTCGAATTCGGGAATGATGGAAATTTCGTCGTAGCGCACCTTCATGCGCTCGGCCATCTCGCGTGCGTCAATCAAGGAAATGTCGGCGGTGTAGGGCGAAGGCATCATCACCGTGCGCAGCTTGTCGGCACCCAGCGCATCGACGGCAATTGCCAGCACCAGGGCGGAGTCAACGCCGCCCGAGAGACCCAAAATTGCCCCGGGAAAGCCATTTTTTCCCAGGTAGTCGCGCACGCCAAGCACCATCGCGTCCCACAAGTCGGCCTCCTGGCTGCGCTCTGGGGCTGTTTTTGCTACTAATTTAATAGCATTACCCACCCGTTCCACTTGGGTTATAAACAGATTTTCCTTGAAACTCTCGGCCCTGCCCGCCAGCGTGCCATCGGCCTGCAGCGCAAACGAGCGGCCTTCAAAGACGATCTCGTCCTGCCCGCCCACCAAGTGCGCATACACCAGCGGCAGCCCGGTGGCCAGCGAGCGCCGGCACATCATCAGTTCGCGCTCGTCGCCCTTGCCGAGATGAAAAGGCGACGCGTTGATCACCACCAGCAGCTCGGCGCCCGCCGCTTTAGCCAGCCGCGCAGGCTCTTCAAACCAGGCGTCTTCACAGATCAGCAGCCCGATACTGATGGCGGCGTCACCTTCCCCTGCCTGAAACACGCAAGTGCCCTGCCCGGGCGTGAAATAGCGGCGCTCGTCAAACACCTGGTAATTGGGCAGCTCGCGCTTGGCGTAGGTTTCAATAATGCGGCCTTCGCGCATCACCCTGGCCGCGTTGTGCCGCTGCTGTACTTCCACGCTTTTGGTGCGCAGACCCTTGCCGTTGTCGCCGTGCGTGGGCGTGCCCACCACCACGGTCAGGCCTTTTAACCCGGCCAGCTCCCGGGCCACCCGATTCACGGCATCATCACAGGCCTGTATGAACGAGGGACGCAAAAACAGGTCTTCAGCCGCATAGCCGCAAATCGCCAGCTCGGGAGTTAACACCAGTCGTGCGCCGTCCTGGTAGGCCGTGCGGGCCGCATCAATGATTTTTTGCGCATTGCCCGGCATGTCGCCGACGCAATAATTCAATTGGGCAATGCAGATTTTGAGTGACATGAAGAAACTGAACCCCGAAAAAATACATCAGCAACATACTGATAACACGTGAAAAACAACTCAAACGATTATGTCATCCGCGTGCTGGATTCGCCGCTGCAGGTGAATAGCGCCGAGTGGAACGCCTTGCTGGCCGCGCAAAACCCGGACGGCACCGTAAACCCCTTCATGCGCCACGAATACCTGGCCGCCCTGCACACCAGCGGCTGCGCCACCCCCGAGACCGGCTGGACGCCACGCTTCATCACGCTTTGGCAGGATGCAACACTGGCAGGCGCCTGCGCCCTCTACGTCAAGGACCATTCCTACGGCGAATACGTGTTTGACCACGCCTGGGCCAAAGCCTACCAGCAGCATGGACTACGCTACTACCCCAAAGCCGTAGTCGCCGTGCCCTTCACCCCCGTTCCCGGCGCGCGCTTGCTGGCGCGCAATGCGGCCGAGCGCACCTTGCTGGTCAAGGCGCTGATGGCGTGGTGCGAAAAAGAAGAGCTTTCATCGCTGCACCTGCTGTTTGCCAGCGATAACGACGTGGCGGCGTGCGAAGAAGCAGGATTGATGCTGCGCCACACGGTGCAGTTTCACTGGACTAATATGGCCCCCACGCTTGTCGCTTCGCGTACTGCGC
>DASUIO010000133.1:0-3940 GCA_036279755.1 Polaromonas sp.
TTCATGCGGGCATCTTCGAAGGCTTCGAAGCCGCATTCGTAAGGGGAATTTTTTTCGCTGTTAGGTAGCACAGGACCCAACAAACGACCCAACACCTGAGGAACAACACCGACACCTACACCGACCAAAATAAACAGGAGAACAGGAAGATATTGATCGAGGTTCATGATGGTTTTAGTTTCTGTAAAGCCGCTTGTGCAGTTTGTATCAGGTTACCGTTTGAACCGAGAGCATCGCCGAAGCGTGGCTGCCGATATTTTTATCTGGTGCGGACGGCGAGACTCGAACTCGCACAGCTTTCGCCACTACCCCCTCAAGATAGCGTGTCTACCAATTTCACCACGTCCGCAGTGTTTAACTGTCCGAATCGCTTGAGGAAACCTTTCGGTTTTTTTTGCTTTCAGGACAGCTTATAGTTTACCCTTAAATAGGGTCATTTCTAGCCGCAAGCGACTTCTTCCTCACGTTATTTCGTAGGAATTTTCGCGGCACCCGATGCGTCGGGTGCAGGGGTCTGAGGAACTGCAATGCTGGTCGGTGCAGGTGCCGTGGTCCCAGGAATTTGGGCCGCGCCGGATGCAACGATCTTGGGGCTTGGCGCAGTGACAGAGGCACCTTCCAGAACGCTGGAACCGGTGCGCGGTTGGGCATTGCCAAAGTAGGCCAACGCCAGGGTACAGACGAAAAATATCGCGGCCAAAACAGCCGTCGTGCGCGACAGGAAGTTGGCGCTGCCACTGGCGCCAAACAGACTTCCCGAACCCCCACTGCCAAATGCCGCCCCCATGTCGGCACCTTTGCCGTGCTGCACCAGAATCAGGCCAATCATGCCCAACGCGGAAAGCATTTGCACAGCGAGGACAGCGGTTAATACAACGTTCATAGTTACTCCTAATTTAATAACGTTCTGCAGCCGTTAAACGTGGGCTGCAGCAATAATTTTCAAGAAATCCAGGGCCTGGAGCGAGGCGCCGCCAATCAGGCCGCCGTCAATATCGGGCTGCGCCAGCAGGGAAGCCGCATTGACCGGATTCATGCTGCCGCCATACAGAATTTTTACACGCGCTGACTGGTCAGTGGCGGCTTTAAGTTGGGCCCGCAGCACGGCATGAACAGCTTGAGCTTCTTCAGGCGAGGCTGTCTTGCCGGTGCCTATGGCCCACACGGGTTCATAGGCCACCACGATTTCACTGATGCAGTGTCCGTTGGCACGAATCACGGCCGCCAGTTGGCGCTTGACCACTTCCTCGGTGCGACCCGCTTCGCGTTCGGCCAATGTCTCGCCCATGCAGACGATGGGCGTAATGCCCGATGCCAGCGCAGCCTTGGCTTTGTCCGCCACCAGCGCATCGGTTTCAAAGTGGTACTGGCGTCGCTCGGAATGCCCGACGATCACATAGCGGCAACCCAGGTCCTTGAGCATGGCTGCACTGACCTCGCCGGTATAGGCGCCAGCGGCTTGCGCCGAAACATCCTGTGCGCCCACGTCAAGGGCTGACAGACTGGGGTGGGCAGATTTCAGGGCTTGAACCTGCGCCAGGTAGGGCGCAGGCACGCACACCACCACATCGCATGACGGGCTTCCAGCGAACTCCCTCGTCAAGCCGTCTGCCAGCGCAGCCAGCAAGGCTTCATTGGCAGCCAGGCTGCCATTCATTTTCCAGTTTCCTGCAATCAACTTTTTCATGTTGCTCTTTTATTGCTCGCCAGTTACCAGGTTAAAACAATTTTTCCAACATGCTGGTTGGACTCCATCAGCGCATGCGCCTTGGCCGCATCGGCCGCGGCAAAGGTGCTGTGGATCACGGGCTTGATCGCACCGCTGGCCAGCAGCGGCCATACTTTTTCCTTCAGCGCCTTGGCAATAGCCGTCTTGAATTCAAGCGAACGCGGGCGCAGGGTTGAGCCGGTAATGGTCAGCCGTTTGCGTAACACCAGACCAGCATTGAACTCTGCCTTGACGCCGCCTTGCAGCCCAATGATGACCAGGCGTCCGTCTTCGGCAAGGCATTCCACTTCGCGCGCCACATAGCTGCCCGCGACCATGTCAAGAATGACATTGACGCCTTGACCGTTCGTCAGTTTTTTGACTTGTTCAGCAAAGTCGCTGGTCTTGTAATTGATCGCATGGTCGGCGCCCAAAGCCAGGCAGGCGACACACTTGTCATCGCTGCCAGCCGTTACCAGCACCGTCGCGCCCAGCGCTTTGGCCATCTGGATGGCCGTCACGCCAATACCGCTGGAGCCACCTTGAATCAGCAGGGTTTCACCTTTTTGCAGGTGTGCACGTTCAAAGACATTGCTCCAGACCGTAAAGAAAGTCTCCGGCAGCGAGGCCGCTTGCAAATCACTCAGGCCAGCGGGCACGGGCAGGCACTGCCCGACAGGTGCCACGCACAGCTCGGCGTAGCCCCCGCCGGCCACCAGCGCGCACACGTGGTCGCCGATCTTGAAACCCGCAGCAAGCATCGCCTGCGCGTCGCCCGCGACGATCTCACCCGCAACTTCCAACCCAGGAATGTCGGAGGCTCCAGCCGGCACCGGGTAGTTGCCGGTGCGCTGCAACACGTCAGGCCGGTTCACGCCACTGGCGCTCACGCGGATCAGCACTTCGCCAACACCTTCAACCGGTGCCGGACGCGCGCCCAGACGCAACACGTCAGGCGCGCCATACGAGGTAATTTCAACGGCTTGCATGATTTTCCAGATAATTTGTACTGCCAGCGCCCATTCTTCGGGCACCAGAAGCTACAAAATCAATAGCAAAATTAATTAGACACGATCCTGATTTTGGGCAGGACGGTCGAGCAGCGCCTTCATTGACAGCTTGACGCGGCCTTTTTCGTCGGTTTCCAGAACCTTGACCTTGACGATCTGGCCTTCGGTCAGGTAGTCGCTGACCCGCTCAACCCTTTCGTGGGCGATCTGGCTGATGTGCAGCAGGCCATCCTTGCCGGGCAGCAGATTGACCAAGGCACCGAAGTCCAGAATCTTGGTGATCGCGCCTTCGTAGACCTTGCCGATTTCGACTTCCGCCGTGATCTCGGCAATGCGGCGCTTGGCTTCGTCGGCCTTGGCGCTGTCGTTCGACGCGATGGTGATGGTGCCGTCTTCCTCGATATTGATCTGCGTGCCGGTCTCTTCGGTCAGCGCACGAATGACGGCGCCGCCCTTGCCGATCACGTCACGGATCTTCTCGGGGTTGATCTTCATCACGTACAGACGCGGCGCGAAGTCAGACACCTCGGCCTTGGCTTCGCCCATGGCTTCCTGCATCTTGCCCAGAATGTGCATGCGGGCTTCCTTGGCCTGAGCCAGTGCCACCTGCATGATTTCCTTGGTGATGCCCTGGATCTTGATGTCCATCTGCAGCGCGGTGATGCCGGCGGTGGTGCCGGCGACCTTGAAGTCCATGTCGCCCAGATGATCTTCATCACCCAGGATGTCGGTCAGCACGGCGAAGCGGTTTTCTTCCTTGATCAGGCCCATGGCAATACCGGCCACGTGCGCCTTCATGGGCACGCCGGCGTCCATCAGGGACAGGCAGCCGCCGCACACCGAAGCCATTGACGATGAGCCGTTCGACTCAGTGACCTCGCTGACCACGCGCATGGTGTAAGGAAACTCTTCCTTGCTTGGCAACACTGCCATCAGCGCGCGCTTGGCCAGACGACCATGGCCGATTTCGCGGCGTTTCGGGCTGCCCACACGGCCCGTTTCGCCGGTGGCGAACGGAGGCATGTTGTAGTGCAGCATGAAACGGTCTTCGTAATCGCCAGACAGCGCGTCAATGCGCTGCGCGTCACGCTCGGTACCCAGCGTGGTGATGACCAGCGCCTGGGTTTCACCACGGGTGAACAGGGCTGAACCGTGGGTGCGGGGCAGCACGCTGTTGCGGATTTCGATGGCACGCACGGTACGGGTGTCGCGGCCGTCAATG
>DASUIO010000134.1:0-3633 GCA_036279755.1 Polaromonas sp.
CGATGGTGGTTTTCCCCACCCCCGGCGGGCCCCACAGAATGCAGCTGTGCGGCTGGCCCGATTCAAACGCGATGCGCAGCGGCATGCCGTCTCCCAGCAAATGCTGCTGGCCGATGACTTCACCCAGGCTTTTCGGGCGCAGACGTTCGGCCAGCGGTGCGTGGGTGGTGGACGCAAGCGCGCCTTCCTTGCGCGCAGATGTCATCTGGCGACCGCAGGAGTGTTCAGGCAACGCGGCCCTTTGATGAGAATGTGGGTATAAATCATGGTGGTGGTGACTTTGCCGTGCGCGGGCACAAGCAGCCCAGCTGCCGTGACGATACTGTACTGCAGCATGCCAATGCGCCAAGCGTCTGGTTCCATTTTTTCAGCTTCGCCGAAACCCTGAGACGCGAGGTTTCCCAGAGTTTCTTTTGTCAAAGACTGGTTACAAACAAGGAGCTCCTGTTGACTGTAAACTGATTCATGCGCATTTCGGCGTGAAGAGTCGAGACATGGAATGATCCTGATTCGTTTCGACTCCCCCCAATTAAATCAATGCCTTGTCAACACGACGGCTTGGGTATCTACTGCTATCTTTTTTAATTTTCAAGGATCCACCTCATGACGTCAAACCGCAGAATCTTTGTTATTCACTCCATCGTCGGTGCGAGCGTTTTGGCCACTGCCAGCCTGGCTCAGGCCCAAGCCATGGTAGCGGAAAGTGATGCGCAAGCCATAGCGCTAGGCTACAAGGCTGACGCCAGCAAGGCCGACAAGGTCAAGTACCCCAAGTATGCGGCGGGTCAGCAGTGCGGTACCTGCGCGCTCTATCAGGGCAAGGCTGGCGCCGCTGCTGGCGGCTGTCCGCTGTTTGCCGGCAAGCAGGTGTCAGCCAAAGGCTGGTGCAGCGCCTGGGCGAAGAAGGCGTAATCGCTGACGCGCTGCTTGCCTAATTGATTGCTGGGGCGATTGTGTGGATCACATGGATCCGCCATAGTCGCCGTTTTTCTTTAAGCGCACAGTCACCCCCTCTTGCCCAGGCAGCCCATTCCGGGCTTTTTCGCTCAAAGAATCACGGGCACCTGGGATTTAAAAAATCATCAGACTGAGCCGGTAGGCGATCGCAGCCACGAAAGCGGAGGCGGGAATGGTGAAAATCCAGGCCCAGACAATCGTGCCGGCCACGCCCCAGCGCACGGCTGAAGCCCGCCGCGTAGCACCCACCCCCACAATGGCGCCCGTGATGGTGTGTGTTGTGGACACTGGAATGCCCAGCACGGTCGCCAGAAACAGCGTCAACGCGCCACCGGTTTCAGCGCAGAAACCGCCCACGGGCTTGAGTTTGGTAATTTTCTGACCCATGGTTTTCACGATGCGCCAGCCACCAAACAGGGTGCCTGCCGCAATGGCGAAGTAGCAAATCACAATCGTCCAGACCGGTGGCGAGGCGTCGCTGGCCGAGGTATACCCGGTGGCAATCAGCAGCATCCAGATAAGGCCGATGGTTTTCTGCGCATCGTTACCGCCGTGACCCAGGCTGTAGGCTCCCGCAGACACGAGTTGAAGGCGGCGGAACCAGCGGTCGATCTTCGACGGCGTTGCGCGGCGGCCGACCCACGACACCAGCACCATCATCAGGGAACCCAACACAAAACCCAGCAGCGGGGATATGAAAATAAAAGCCACCGTCTTCAGAATGCCGCCCGTCACCAACACCTGGGTGCCTGCCTTGGCAATCACTGCGCCCATGATGCCGCCTATCAGCGCATGTGACGAACTGCTGGGTATGCCATAAATCCAGGTCACCAGGTTCCAGGCGATGGCGCCCATCAGCGCGCCAAACACCACGTGTGTATCCACCGCGCCGGGCTCGACAATGCCCTTGCCCACAGTAGCTGCCACACTGAGCTGGAAGACAAACAAGGCGATCAGGTTAAAAACGGCGGCAAACACGACAGCCTGCCCGGGCTTGAGTACCCCGGTGGAGACCACTGTCGCAATCGAATTGGCCGCATCGTGAAAGCCATTCATGAAGTCAAAGAGAATGGCCATGAATACCAGCAGGACCACGACCCACAGGGTCGTCTGTGCCGTGCTCATGACTTTGCTTTCCGCGCGACGCCAGACCAGCAGGTGTTGCATCCGCTCGCGGCGGCGATCAGCGGCGATGCGGCAAGCACCGAGAACATCACGAGTTTTCGAGGACGACGCCCTCGATCAGGTTGGCCACATCCTCGCACTTGTCGGTGATAGTCTCCAGCAATTCGTAAACCGCTTTGAGCTTGATGACTTCGCGCACATCAGGCTCTTCACGAAACAGCCGGCTCATGGCCGAGCGCATCACGCGATCGGCGTCGGATTCAAGTTGGTCAATCTGTTCGCAGGTCTTGAGTGCCGCCTCGGCCGTCGCGGGATCCCTGACTTTTCCGATCAATGCCACGGCGTCCTTGACGCGCTCGCAGCACTTGACGCTCAAATCGGTCAGGCGAACGATGTCTTGGGTCATGTGATGCACATCGTAGAGCACCATGGTCTCGGCGGAGTCCTGAATCAGATCGGCCACGTCATCCATGGTGTTGATCAGCGAGTGGATCTGCTCACGGTCGATCGGCGTGATGAAGGTCTTGTGCAACGCACGGTTGACCTCCTGGGTGATGCGGTCGGCGGCGCGCTCGGCGTTGTCCACTTCGCGGTTGTACGATTCACGCTTTTGCAAATCGCTGTAGTTGGCCACCATATTCGAGAAGGCATGGGCAGCTTCCACAATCCGGTCAGCATGCTGGTTGAACATCTCGAAAAAATTGCCTTCTCGCGGCAAAAATTTGCCAAACAGCATGTCAGCTCCTCAGGAATTAAATCAAAAATATGACGTTTTGTAACTCCGGGAAGTTTAACCGCCAAGGCTTTCCATGCAGCCGAGCAGCAAGCCAACGGTCCGGGTCGAGACAGAAAGCGACTGCAAAAATGGCTTCAAACAGTTCTCCGGCTCTTCAGGCGGGTTGTCCAACCAGCATCAGCACCAGCGTCAAGATCAGCAGCACGAGCGCGGTGGACACTGCCACACTGGCGGTAATCAGTTCTTCAGCCACTTTGTAGCGCTGGGGAAAAAGAGACACATTGGCGCCAGTGTCGGCCCGCTGGCGTGAGCAGCAGAAAAACCAGATTTGAGAGGTAGCGGATTCATCGGGCGATGGACAAGCCACTGTGCCGGCATCAGCAGTCTGTTTGCGCCATATCAAGTCAGTCAGCGCCAGCCTGCCTAGAGTTGACAGGCGTGTTGGCGGTGAACAACCCATCGCTGCCTATTGAAGAGGGGGTGTCCATTGAGTGGGGAAAGTCACGCCGGCGTCGTGCCCCCCTTTCACGCAGATTTCTGGAATTTCAGCCCGATCAAAAGTGCCGGAATCCAGAAAGGTTCAAGCCAGACGATTGACACAAAGGAGTGTTCGCATGCCTACCCGCCTGAAAGACTTTGCAACTGCTGCGGTCGCCGTCGCAGAGCCCGAGACAACAGCGCTTGCTGCGGCTCAGTTGATGCGAAAGCACCACGTTGGCGCACTTATCGTTGTGGATGCGATGGAAAAGACCCGACCAGTGGGCATCGTGACCGACCGGGATCTGGTTCTGGCGCTGATGGCCGAGGGACTGAAC
>DASUIO010000135.1:0-2036 GCA_036279755.1 Polaromonas sp.
GATGCGGGCCAGCAGCGTACTGCCGCCTGCGTCCATGCTCACCATGACCTGCCCGGGGCTGTCATCAGACAGGCGGGTGACGCTAACAGGGAAAATATTCAGCACGCTGGTGCCTTCCTGCCTGTGCAGCGTCAAGCTGACATCACGCGCCTGAATGCGCACCCGCACGCGCTGCCCGAGCTTGACGGATTGGTTCAGCAAACTGATGCGCCCGCCTGAAAAATCGGCGTAGCTGAGGTGGTAGGCCGGCTCCAGCTGCGTCACCGTGGCGTCAATCAGCGCGGCGGCACTGTCGCCGTGGGCCAGCGGCAAGTCCAGCCGCGTCATCAGCTCGCGGGTGGAGCCCGCCGCGGTCACACGGCCGGCGTTGAGCAGCACCAGATGGTCGGCCAGCCGCGCTACCTCGTCGGGTGCATGGCTCACGTACAGGATGGGAATATCAAGATCGCGCTGCAGCCTTTCCAAATAAGGAAGAATCTCGGCCTTGCGCTCAAGATCCAGCGATGCCAGGGGCTCATCCATCAGCAAAAGCTGCGGACTTGTGGCGAGCGCCCGAGCGATGGCCACGCGCTGACGCTCGCCACCTGAAAGCGCGCTGGGCATGCGTTCGAGCAAACTTTCGATGCCTAGCAGTTCAATGGCAAGCGCCAATGAGACGCGCTGCTGCGACGCCGGAACGCGGCGCTGGCCGTAATGCAGATTGCGCTGCACGTCGAGGTGCGAAAAAAGACTCGCCTCCTGGAATACAAAGCCGAGTGGCCGCCGGTAAACGGGCACCCGCAAGCCTTTGGCATCGTCTTGCCAAACCTCACCATTGACCACGACGCGGCCAACGCAGCCACGCTCCAGGCCGGCAATACCGCGCAGCAGCGTCGTTTTGCCGGATCCCGAGGCACCGAAAAAAGCGGTCACGCCATGCCCCGGCAAAGCCAGGCTCACATCCAGCGAGAAAGCCCCCATCACCCGACGAAGCGACACATCAAGGCCCGCATCCACAAGCTTCATGCGCCCTTCCCCCAACGACGCCTGGTGGGCGGCAGCAAGTGCAGCGCCAGCAAACTCAAAAATGAAAATATCAGCAGGCCGCCTGACAACCAATGTGCCTGGGTGTACTCCAGTGCCTCCACATGCTCGTAAATCTGCACCGACATGACGCGCGTTTTACCGGGAATGTTGCCGCCCATCATGAGCACCACACCGAACTCGCCCACCGTATGCGAAAAGCCCATAAGGGCGGCAGTGATGTAGGCGGGCCTTGCCAGTGGCAGCACCACCGTCACAAAAGTGTCAAGCGGCGAGGCGCGCAAGGTAGCCGCAACTTCCAGCGGCCTGTCCCCAATGGCTTCAAAGGCATTTTGGAGCGGCTGCACCACAAAAGGCAGGGAATAAAAAACCGAGCCAACCACCAGTCCGGCAAAGCTGAAAGGCAGCAGCCCCCAACCCAGCGCCTGCGTGAGCTGGCCGACAGGCCCCTGCGGCCCCATGAATACCAGCAGGTAAAAGCCCAGCACCACGGGCGGCAACACCATCGGCAAGGCCACCAGCGACCCGATGGGCGCTTTTACCCAGGAGCGCGTTCGCGCCAGCCACCACGCCAGCGGTGTTCCAAGCAGCAAAAGGATCAACGCGGTGGTAGCGGCCAGCCTCAAGGTGAGTGAAATGGCCTGAAGCCCCGTTTCGTCGAGCATGGTTTTGACTTTCTAGTAGCCCGCTTTAAGAATGGTAGCCATAGGAACGGATCAACGCCTTGGCTTTCTCCGTTTTAAGGAACGCCAGCAAGTCTGCAGCCGCCTTGTTGTTGCGCGCTCGCGTGAGCAGTACCGCATCCTGGCGAATCGGGGTGTGAAATTTATCTGGAACAATCCACACCGAACCCGACTTGATCTTGCCTTCCTCGACCACTTGGGAAAGCGCGACAAAACCCAAGTCAGCATTGCCGCTTTTGATGAAGCCGTAAGTCTGCCCAATACTCTCGCCCAGTACAAATTTTGGCTCAAGCGCTCTAAAGACGCCGAGTCCGTTCAGGGTTTCCACCG
>DASUIO010000136.1:0-2123 GCA_036279755.1 Polaromonas sp.
GCGCCGATAAAGCAGTTGTCTTCAATGATGGTGGGGTTGGCCTGCATCGGCTCCAGCACGCCACCAATGCCCACTCCGCCAGAGAGGTGCACGTTCTTGCCGATCTGGGCGCACGAGCCCACGGCGGCCCAGGTGTCGACCATCGTGCCTTCGTCCACATAGGCGCCGATGTTGACGTAGCTGGGCATCAAAATCGCACCCTTGGCGATGAAGCTGCCGCGGCGCGCCACGGCAGGAGGCACCACGCGCACGCCGGTGGCGCGCATTTCAGCTTCGCTCAGGTCGGCAAATCTGGTGGGAACTTTGTCGAAAAAGCCCAGGTCACCGGCGCGCATGAGCTCGTTGTCCTTGAGGCGAAAGCTCAGCAGCACGGCCTTTTTGATCCACTGGTGCGTCGTCCACTGACCCACACCTTCGCGGGTGGCCACGCGCAACTTGCCGCTATTGAGTTGATCAATCGTGTGGTCAACCGCCTCCAGCACCTCTTTGGGCGCAGCGGTGGGCGAAAAGTCGGCGCGATTTTCCCAAGCTGCGTCGATGGTGCTTTGGAGATTGTCTTGAGTCATGTGATGAATTTTCAGTGAACTTTGGATTGAATGAATTGAACGATGCGCTCTGCGGCTTCAACGCATTCAGCGGTCTCTGCCACCAGCGCCATGCGGACTCTACCAGCCCCTGGATTGTGGCCCCGGGCCTCGCGCGCCAGGTAACTGCCAGGCAACACCACAACATTGTAAAGAGCGAGCAGCTCGCGCGAGAACGCGGTGTCCGAGCCTTTGAAAACTTCGGGAATCCCGGCCCACAAATAAAAGCCCGCATCAGGCAAGGCCACGTCGAGCACTGGAAGCAGCAGCGGCGTGACTTTGGCAAATTTTTCGCGGTACAGGGCGCGGTTATCCACGACGTGCTGCTCGTCGCTCCAGGCCGCGATGCTGGCAGCTTGCACCACCGGGCTCATGGCGCTGCCATGGTAAGTGCGGTACAGCAAAAAGGGCTTGATCAGCGCCGCATCACCGGCGACAAAACCGCTGCGCAGGCCCGGCACGCTGCTGCGCTTGGACAGGCTGGTCAGCGAAATCAGGTTTTTGAAGTCGTGTCGGCCCAACTGGGCTGCGGCCTGCAGCCCGCCCAGCGGCGGCTCTTCGCGGAAGTAAATCTCGCTGTAGCACTCGTCGGAGGCAATGACAAAGCCGTACTGGTCACTGAGCTTGAACAGCAGTTCCCATTCCGTGAGCGACATCACGGCGCCCGTGGGGTTGCCCGGTGAGCAGACAAACAGCAGCTGGGTTTTGGCCCATACGGCCTCAGGCACAGCGGCCCAGTCCACCGCAAAGTTGCGCGCCGGGTCGCTCGGGGCAAACCAGGGCTGCGCTCCGGCCAGCAGCGCGGCGCCTTCATAGATTTGATAGAAAGGATTGGGGCAAACCACGGTTGCGCCCGATTGACTGGGGTCCACAATGGTCTGCGCCAGCGAAAAAAGCGCCTCGCGCGAGCCGTTGACCGGCAGGATTTGCGTCGCCGGGTCAATTTTCAGGCCATAGCGGCGCGCCAGCCAGTCGCTCATGGCCTGGCGCAACTTGGGCTCGCCCGCCGTGGCGGGGTAGCTTGCCAGGCCGGCCAGGCTGGCGGTCAAGGCATCTTTGATCAGTTGGGGCGTGGCATGGCGTGGCTCGCCAATGCCCAGACTGATGGGTTTGTAGGCCGGGTTGGGGGTGATGTCGGCGTGCAGTTGGCGCAGCCGCTCAAAAGGATAGGGCTGAAGGCGGGAAAGCAGGGGATTCATACCCGGATTATCCAGCCTCTGTGGTGGGAACTGAGCCGAACTGCCGAGTTGCCAGCCGCATCAAGGGGGCCAGTCGCTATAAAATACATAGCTACTCATTTCCGTCCCCATTGGGAATAATGCCAATTTTATGCGTGATTTTTCGTCGCTAAGCTTTTTTGCCGCCCAGCCGCAACCCCCTGGTCAGTCCGGCGGCGTTGCCCTTTGCGAAGCAAAGTGTTTCACTGACAGCCCGCCCAAGGGCCTTTTTCCTACAAAATGCCGTCCCGCGCTCGGGTAACATGGCAGGCCGTGCGCTGCTGCAGGCAGTGGGCGTCGTGTCAGCGCCTCACCATGACGC